>CAMBFP010000001.1 GCA_945865745.1 Rhizobium sp. Q54
GGGGAAGTTTACTTAGCTTAGATTTTGTGAAATTCTTTAATGCTTCTAATTATGCCGCTGTAGTGTTTGGGCAGTTCTGATTTTTCTAAAATCCAGTCGTAAATTTTTACGTCATCCTCTTCTAGGAATTTTCCGAAGAGTTCTAGGTCGTTGATTTTACCTAACTCAGATTTAGCAAACTCTCCAACTAGAAAATCAGTTTCTTTACAGCCGCGGTGGACTGAGCGGTAGAGTAATTGTTTGATTAAGTTCTCGTTACTCATTTGGTAAAAGTGATTTTAGTTTTTGAATCAAAGCCTCTGCTTCGTTTGCTGTGTAAGGCTTTGCCGGCGCATTTCCCCAAACTGGCTTTGGAAAAGTTGCGTCATTTTTTTTGCGGCCAATGACGTGAATATGAAGTTGCGAGACGACATTTCCGAGGGCGGCAATATTTAATTTTTCGACGTTAAATTCTTTTTTCAAAATTTCGGCGACAAAATTTATTTCGCGTAAAACTTGAGTTTGTTCGGCAAAAGACAAATCGGTAAGCTCAATTAAATCAGGTTTTCTTGGCACTAAAATTAGCCAGAGATAATTCGCGTCATTCATCAAGAGCGCAGAAGAAAGCGTCAAGTTGCAAATGAAATGAGTGTCAGACTTTAATTGCGAATGAAGTGCAAACATGAATTTAGATTTTAAATTTTAGATTTATCTCTGTCGACGATGCTTAACTCTCTCTCAATTCACAATATTGTTCTAATCGACAAAGCGGAAATTACCCTCTCATCTGGTCTGTGCATTTTAAGTGGCGAGACAGGTTCTGGGAAGTCGATTTTGCTTGATGCTCTTGGCTTGGCCATTGGTTTTAGAGCTAATTTTCGCTTGATTGGTTCGGATGAAAATAAGGCGCAAGTTGCGGCAGAATTCGACATTTCAAAAAATGAAATCTGCAAAAACTTTCTTAGAGAAAATGATTTGCTTGATGCTGAGAGCCCAGACCATTTAAGGATCCGCAGAGCAATTAACGAAAATTCAGTTAATAAAATTTTTGTAAATGACATTGCGATTGGGGTAAATCTTTTGGCAAAAGTTGGCGAGACTTTGGTGGAGATTCACGGTCAGCACGATCAGCGCGGTCTTCTTAATCCAAGCGCTCACCTAAACATTCTGGATGAGTTCGCTGGCAACGGAAATCTACTAAAAAATCTCAAGAAAATTTACGAAAATTTACGCGAAGTTGAGAAGAAAATTTTCGAGATTCTAGCAAAAAAAGAAGCGGCGGAAAGAGAAAAAGATTACCTTACTCATGTGGTACAAGAGCTTGAATCTGCTGATCTTAAGGCGGATGAAGAAAATGAATTAATTTCCAAAAAAGATTTTTTAATCAGCAAAGAAAAGATTTTAAATTTCTCCAGTGAATTAAAATTACATTTGCTTGAGGCCAACTCACAGCTGATTTTGGCGCAAAAAATTCTAATCAGAAATCAACATTTTGGCGAAGATTTTGAAGGTTTAAGTGAAAAAATTGACCGACAAAATGACGAGCTAGATTCAGCAATTTCAGGTATCCAAGATCTGGTCAGAAAAATTTCTGCTGACGAAAATAATCTCGATGAAATTGAGGAGAGGCTTTTTTTTATTCGTTCTCTGGCGAGAAAATTCAATGTTTCAATCGACTTATTGCCGCAAATAATTCTCGACGCGCAAAAGAAATTAAAGCTACTTTCAAATGAAGAGGAGGCATCTTACGAGCTTGAGAATCAACGTTTAACACTAAATAAAGATTACAGAAAAATTGCTGAAGAAATTTCGCAGCGCCGAAAAGAATCAGCGAAAATTTTGTCAGAAAAAGTTGAGGCGGAATTGAAGTTTTTGAAAATGGGGGAGGTGAAATTTTTGGTGGATGTGACCCCGGAAAACCCTCGACAGCTTCAGGGCGATGTTCTTTGCAACGAGCCTGTTGAATTCTATTCTCCGACCGGTTACGACCGTGTTCGCTTCACCGCTTCTCTCAACAAAAACTCCTTCGACGACATTTCTAAAATTGCTTCTGGCGGTGAACTTTCTCGCTTCATGCTTGCGCTCAAAGTTGCACTACTTGATGTAAAATCAGTGCCAACAATGATCTTTGATGAAATTGATTCTGGAATTGGTGGAAGCACAGCTGACGCGGTGGGAAAGCGCCTAAAAGCCCTGTCAGAAAAATTACAAATTCTAGTTGTGACGCATCAGCCGCAAATTGCTGCCAAGGCGAATACTCACTTCAAGATCAGTAAAATTATTTCTGACAATAAAGCAAAAACCAAAATTAAAAAGCTCGACAAACAAGATCGCGAACAAGAAATTGCGCGCATGCTATCGGGCGAAGAAATCAGCTTGGAAGCGGTTTCGGCGGCTAAAAGTTTAATCGAAAATTAATGTCCACAACAAGCGACGATTCATTTATAAGACACCTACGAAACTTTGTGATCATCAGTTTTTTGATCTTCTTCGTTTTTGCTGCTTGTTTTTACATCACCGGAACTCTCGTTATTTTTACCGTTACCGGCAAGTGGGATATCATCAAATCCTACCTCAATCTGCCCCTTCTTAAGCAGTTCATTTACATCTACGATACCCTCGCCGCTTATTGGAAATTTTATTTTAATAACTATTCGAAGATCACATCTACAAGCTATAACGGCTTTGTGTGGAAATTATGGGTCACTACAATTTTACCTTACCTCATTCTTCTTGGTTTGGGTTGGACATTCCGCGCACCAATAATTGATTGGCGCCCTTTTAAGGCCGTGGAATCGATTCACGGAAATGCGCATTGGGCGACTAAAAAGGAAATCAAAAAGATGGGAATGCGCGCCAAGCATGGTGTTTTGATGGGCAAAATTTCGGGTAAATTTTTGATTGCCGATGGTTTCCAACATATCCTTCTTTTTGCTCCGACTGGTTCGGGTAAAGGTGTGGGTTTCGTAATTCCGAATCTTTTGTTTTGGGAGCAGTCGGTTATTGTGCATGACATCAAACTGGAAAACTACGAACTAACCTCTGGCTGGCGTCGTAAGCATCTAAAGCAGAAAGTGGTTTTGTGGAATCCGGCAGATCCCGACGGAATTTCGCATTGCTATAACCCGATGGATTGGATTAGTAACAAACCCGGTCAAATGGTTGATGACGTGCAAAAAATCTGTAATTTTCTTCTGCCAGAACAAGAATTTTGGCAGAACGAAGCGCGCGCTTTATTGACGGGAATTATGCTTTACCTAGTTGTCGCTGAAGACAAGCCGGCAAGCCTTGGTGAGGTGGTAAGAACGCTGAGAAATGATGACGTGGTTTACAATCTTGCTGTTATTCTCGACACGATGGGCAAAAAAATTCACCCGGTTTCTTACATGAATATCGCTTCTTATTTGCAGAAGCCAGACAAGGAGCGTGGCTCAGTAACATCCACAGCCAACTCATCTCTCGAATTATGGTCGAATCCTTTGATCGATACTACAACCGCGACTTCGGATTTTAATTTACACGAGTTTAAACTTTCCCCACATACTTGTTACGTTGGCTTAACACCAGACAACATCACGCGTCTTAAGCCTTTAGTAAGCATGTTTTATCAGCAATGTGCGGCATTTTTTACTGCTCACACTCCGCGTCCTAATGAGAAATTTGGCGTTCTAATGCTGATGGATGAATTCCCAACCCTAGGAAAGCTAGAGCAGTTTCAAGCAGGTATTGCCTACTTCCGTGGATATAGAGTTCGTTTGTTTTTAATTATTCAAGATACCGAGCAGCTCAAAGGAATTTATGAAGAAAGTGGAATGAACTCATTCCTTTCAAACTCAACTTACCGAATAACTTTCGCCGCGAATAACATGGAAACAGCGAATTTAATTTCACAACTTCTCGGCAATAAAACCGCAACACAGTTTTCTTACAACAAGCCGAAATATCTCGATCTCAATCCGGGCGCACGTTCGTTAAACGTTTCAGATGTTCAGCGCGCATTACTTTTGCCACAGGAAGTTATTCAAATGCCTCGTGAAGACCAGATTATTTTGATTGAATCTCAGCCGCCAATTCGTGCAAAAAAAATTATTTATTTCAAAGAAAAGATCTTCAACAAGAGGCTTTTGAAAAAAACTAAAATTCCAGTGCAAGCGCCCTACATGCCTGATCGTGGCAAGTCGAAGAAAGAAAAAGAAGAGGAAGAAAAAGCAAAAACAGAAGGCTCAATCGAAGGAGAAAAAGCGTGATTAAGGCCGCAGTAATCGGCGATCCAATTTCGCACTCACTCTCGCCAAAAATTCACAATTTTTTTTTACAGCAGCTTGAAATTACAGGAAGTTACGAAGCAATTCGCGTGCAAAAAGATGAATTGCGCGAAGCAGTGCAAAAGCTTGTAGATCAAGGTTTTGCAGGTTTTAATGTTACCCTTCCTCACAAGGAAAAAATTTTTGAAATTTGCGACGAGTTTGATGAAACTGCGCAACTAACTGGCGCGGTAAATACCGTTGTGATTACTGCAGAAAAAAAATTGCGCGGGTTCAATTCAGATGTTTTCGGGTTCTTACAAAATCTAAAAAATTCGCAGCCAGATTTTGATTTACGTGGAAAAAATATTTTTGTTATCGGCGCTGGCGGAGCTGCACGAGCGGTGGTTTACGGACTTCTTAAATCTGGTGTAAAAAAAATTTATTTAACCAATCGTACTGAAAAAAATTTCGCTGATGTTGAATTTTTAAGCCGAAAAAATTTCGAAGAAAAACTCGGTGAATGTGATTTGCTCGTGAACGCGACTTCGCTTGGAATGGCCAGAGAAATAAATGAGCAAGAGGCTATGAATCTCGATCTAAAGAACTTAAAACATTCCGCGATCGTCTATGACATAGTTTACAAGCCGCTGAAAACCGAACTGCTAAAATCCGCTGAACTGCGTGGAAATAAAATTGTAACTGGAATTGGCATGCTCGTTGAACAAGCGCTGGTAGGCTTCGAAGCATGGTTTGGAAAAAAGCCTAAGCCGAGTGAAGAATTGATGAAAAAGTTGTTAGATTATTGAAGCTCTAACTCTAGTTTAATTTTTAATTAAGGTAAAAATTCAAAATTCTAAAATTCAAAAGTTAAGTGGAAGAAAGACTCTACGCAAAATTAAAAGCGACTATTGAGAAAGTAATCTTGGATGAAAAAGATCCCGCTCCAGCTTTGTTGTCGGCGCTCTATTGTCGTGTTTACGCTTATAGTTATGATGATGTAAGACTTGATAGAGATGTGCATGAAGCGATGATTCTTGCCGCTTCATCCGCAGTTGTCCCTGATGATCGTTCTGAAAAATTTAAACAGTTAGTTTCTGATGCTGCTTATGTTGTTTCGACTGAGAATCCAGAGGGCAAGAATTCTCAGCTAAAATCGATCAAAGATTCTTTAGCTAAAATAGTTGAGAAATTGCAGGAGTCGTCAAAAAAAGATTTTGCATCTGTTATCTCAGCTCTTCTTAGCTTTACAGGAGATGATTTAAAGATCTTCTCAAGTCTAAAAGATATTGTCAGCAAGGAAAGGACTGCACTTAGATTTGAAATGGCTGTCAAGGAAAGACAGGCTAACCCACAAGAAAGAGTGAATTTTCGTAGCGCGTTACTTGACGAAGTTTCTCAATATGATCGAGGCGTTAGGGAAAGGATGAGTAGACAACAGAAACAGGATGCTACTGAGTTTCTTGTTCCTTTGTTTGAAGCTTTGTACGGCGATTCACCTTTGGTTGGTGAGAGTAAAATAAATCCAACAGATCAATCAAAATATAAGCCATCAACTACTGCTTTTGATTCTAGGGCAATTTCTCTCGAGATCACTTCGCCGCCGCCGGGTATATCGGTTATAAAAACCTCTGATTTATTGAGATTGCATTGCGCAGAACAGAGTATTGACCAACTGAATTTTTCTCATTTTACAGGGGATGAAGAGGCATCAGATAAAGGAACAAAACAACTTTCTTACAAGGTGGCTGATCCTAGCAAGGATCTAATGGTAACGTTTAATAGATTCGCCTATTCAAGAGAAAAGGGGGGCAAAAAAAAATCGGATGGAATAGATCTGAATACTATCTCTTTGCCTGTTTTAGGTTCTGAAGACTCGCAAGAATATGAAGCGACAGCTTTCATTGTTCACTTAGGAGAAAAGATTGGTTCAGGAAATTACCATTCTTACATCAAAGAGGATGACGGACAATGGTATTGCTACGATGATGATAAAAGAAGCGAAGTATCAGAAGAAGATTTGCAGAAATCTAAGGCTCAAGCCTATGCGGTAAAATATTCTCCGACAGACAAATTAAAACTCCCATCTCGGCAATCTGGCACCGGAAATACTGGTAACTCATGTTACCTAAATGCTGCTTTTGCTTTTGCGCTTTCTTTCGCTTCTTTGCACAAGAAAGAGCAGGATTTAGTTTTAGATTTGGCGCCGATTTCAGAGGAAGAAAAAGATTTGTTAGGTCTTAATCCCATGCCAAGAGCGCTAGCTTCTGGTTTAGAAGCAGAAGAAATTAAGGTGGTAGGTGGTGATCCAGTTCTGAGAAAAGTGCCGCTGGATAGAGAAGCAAAAAAAGAGACTAATGAAGAGGAAAGAAGAAAAAGAAAAGAAACAAGAAGTAAGCAATTAGAGGAAATTTTTGAGAAAACTAAAGGTTCTCTTTCGGGGCATTATTCTCTGGCATTTGAAGCAAAAGCACAGCAGAAAAGTTTTGTAGAAAGGGCTAAAAAAATAACTACTCAAGAAGAAATTAAGGCAGCAATAACCGAGATATGTGGTCTGTATCGAGATTCTAAAATTGCCAATGGAGGCTATCGAGATGAGTTGTTAAAATGTTTTTCTGCTCTTGTTGGTAACCTTCCTGAGAAGTTTCAAACCCAGGATATTTTTTTTCAGTTGGTTTCTGATGTAGAGAATTTAGTTCTCGACCCAGACCCAGACTTAGACTTAGAGCCAAAAGAAAAAAGAATCATAGAAACGCTTAGAGCTAATATTTATCAGGCCTTGTTCCAATCTTTTCCTAAGGAAGATCTTGGTGATGGCTTAGCCTCTTTAGATGATTACGATTCTAATTCTGATTACTTAGAAAGAGTCATCGCCTCGATTGAATCGATGAAGTTTATTCCGCGAGAAAAGACAGCAGAGGAGCGGAAGGCAGAGAGTAAAGCTGAAGAAGGTGATGAAAAAAAAGAAGAAGAGATCTCTGTCGAATTAAAGCATTACAGATCGCTGTGTCTTAAAAATGTTCTTGATATTCGTTATTGGAAAGGTGGCTCTCATAAGTTATCAGCGGCAGATCTTAAAAAAGTTACCGGATTTATCGCTAAGCATCATTTAACTTCGGATGAAGTTGCTGAATTGCTGGGTAGCTGCGAAATTAATCTTGCTGATTCAGCGGTTAAAGCAGAGCTGATTAATCTTTACAAGACCAACCTTATTAATGATCTCAAGGGGATAAATTGGTATGACGAAGAAGAGACTGATAAGATAGTAAAGCCAGTTAATTATGATGGTTGGGAGGCTGGTAAGATCGAAATTAAAACCTGTGGTGAATTTGCAATAACTGAAGGTTTTGCAAATCTGACACCTTCTTCCACGGGGGACATTGCCTCATTGATGAGTGCTTTGGCGGCAAAGAAAAAAGAAATTTACGACAGAGAGTTGCGCAAGAAGGTTTTATACTGTTTGTATGAAGTGGTTAGAGAGCAGTATGAGTACACTGTTGTAAGCCGAACCCACCTAACCAAGGGTGGCAATGAAACTTCTTCTTCTAGTGCAGCAGAAGCTACTAGAGCCTTCCCAAAATTGCTCGCAGAGCTTAAGCAACTTATCGCAAAAGAAGATGGAGACTTTAAAGAGACAAAAGAATTATTAGAAAAATTTCCATTTCTACAGTCCGTTAAATTACTCGATGCAAGTGGAGGAAGTAAGCTCTACGCCGCTCTAAGAGCAGTGTCGAAAAACGTTACTTATAACGGAGGCAGAACAATAAATGCAGTTGGAACAAGCGATAGATGCGAGCTAAAGAATTTTTTCACCTCTTTAGATTTTCTGGCAATGGAGGCGGCAAAATCAGAAGAAGATGTTTATTACGACAGTGTATATCAAATTGGGGGCTACTGTTCAGCCTTCATTCCTGATCAAGGTGATGATCATAACAAAACAGCATTGAAGAGAAGTATATATTACGTAAACAATCAGATTGCCAATTTGTACGGCAAAGAAATTGCCGAAATAGAATTCAAGTTTGAAGGCGAAGCAACCAAATGGCATAGCCTTGTTTCTTACCAAGACAGCACCGGGGCAAGTAAGATAAGGGCAATTTTCTACGTAAGAAAAAATATCGATGAGGAAGAAGAGAGAATAATAAACGCCTTCGTTACCAATCACAAAGAACTGTTTGCTAGAACTTGCACCACTCCAAAATATCAGAACTTAGCTGTGGCTTTGGTTGATCTGAGTGAGAAGGGAATAAGCGTGAATAGCCTTGGAGATGGCTATCAGCAGCTATTTCAGCGCGAATATCTCAAGGCTGTAGAAGGTGGAATCAGAAATGTTGTGATGGCTGACGTGATAGATCCAGTTGGTTTGCCAGCAATTTTAGGGGCGATTTATCACAAGAGAATTCATCTTAATAAACTGGAAGTTTCTTTTAGACCGGGATCGGTTTTTTCGGAAGAATTACAAAAATTTTATCGTGATCACGAAGATGAGTTACCGCCAGAATACGCCTTCGTTAAAGAATTGTTAATTAATGGTGACGAGTTTGGGGATAAGAATGATTTGATTGAAATGGCGAATTTATTCGCGCTTATCGGAGTAAAAAAACTGACCATTATTTCTCGCGATTCGAAGATCGTTAATCTTGAACAACATCAAAAAAGAATCGCAGATTTATTGAGCCTCATCGCACAAAATGGTCTCGACATAGAGTTGGATTATCCTTTTTATTACCATGATTGCCAGGCGCAGAAAGATGAATCAAAGGACGTGGCAAGAGAAGTTAGATCTAGAGCGATATTAGGAATAGAGGATGAAGGTTCTGTTTTAGATGAGAAAGATGTCGGGCCAAGGGTAGCAAGAAAAGCAGGAAAGGGCGTTAAGATTTTTTCCGAAACAACGTCTGCAAAGGAAGAGTTTAAAGGTCACGGGCATTCAAGACTTGTAAGCGCAAAAAATGGTGTCGCGATTGAGCAGACTCAGGCCTTAGCACAAGAGCAGGAACAAGAGCAGGAACAAGAGCAAGAAGAGGAGATGGATCAGAATAATCAATTCAACGAAGATCGTTTAATTAGGAGGGGCAACATCCATCAGAAATCTCTCGGAGAAGATCGAAAGTTAAAATTTTCTCGAAATCTAAGCGAGCGCACAGAGGATGAATTAAGAGCAGCGTGGGACAAAATTACTGGCAATGAAGAAGAAGAATTCGATGCCCCAGAGGTTAGATTTGCTGATCCAAAAGCTAAAATTACTGCGATGACTGTTGATGCTGCAGAAATGCTTTACAGCAATTGGTCTGATGGTGTTTTTTCGCCAGGCTTGAATCTGCTCTATCTGCCAGAAGGTTTTTATTTATTTAAGAAGGGCGAGGAAACAATTCTTGATTTCAACATCACTAGAAAATCGGCGCGATCACCTCATCCGCGCCTAACTTTCGATCGCGTTAGGGAATATGATTACCACGATAATTTTTTGCCTAACTACCTGGAGTTAGGGCTTCCAGATATGAAGCAATATTTATTGAAGTTGGATGGTGTCAAAGAGGCAGAGGTTGATGAAATTGTGGCAAAATATGAGGAATTATTTCCAGGTGAAGAGAGAGAAAAATACCGAATTCCATTTTTAAAGTGCTTGTATCACGGCGACATAAAATCTTTGGAATCTTTTTTAAAGATTTGCGAGAGAACAAAAGAACATATTGGCGAAGAAAATTTTACAAAATTTCAGAAATATTTTCTCGATCCAGTTGCTAACAATCCAGAATCTGGCTTTAACTTTTTTACCGAAGCCAAGCATTTAGAATTGCTGAATAGTTTAGGCAAGATGGAGCAGCAGGAATTAAATTTTTTCTTTCACTTGGCTGGGAAAAATAATGAGATGGCCGCAAATCTAGATGGATTATATTTGATCAAACCATTTTACGATTTTCGTGCAGAGTTACGTTCGCTAGGTATCGAAAGCGCAAATATTCCTGAAGCGTTTAATTTGCAGGGCGATGGCGACATGAGGGTGTTGCTTTTTAGAATGACTAAGATCCTTTCTCATAAAGCCTGCGAAGGAAAGCGCCAAGAAATTTTCCAACAAATTTGCAGCGGTCAAATTTCTTTAGCGGAGAAGGGGGCTTATCACGCTTTGTGTGTTGATGGTTTTGAGCATCTAGATGTGAGTATGGATCTTTCACTTGAAAAGATGTCGAAAGACCCCGGCGTTAGATCATATGCGGTGTCATTAATTAAATTAAAAGAATCTCTCGATGATGGAATTTACGAAGATTTATGCGCCAAATTTCTTCGCCACATTGCAACGCCAGTTAAAGGCGATGCAGAAAAGAAAATCAGGTTAGAAGAATATTTCGAATCGGGATCCAAGGTAAATGCCCTTGAGCAGGCAAAGCGTTTTCTAGTTGATCTCGATCAAATAGATGATCTATCTGAAGAAGATAAAAAGAAGATGCTTAAATTGTTTATAAATTACCCGCCAGAGCAGAATTACAATGTTGGCGAGGTCCTTGTTCTTTATAATGCAATCAGCGGGAATCTCGATGGTTTTGTTAAAGCCTTTGAAGCTATTTCGGTGAGTAAGCCGAGCTTTCAGGATCTATCCTATGTCGCACTCGCCGCTGAAAGTTTAGATCTCAGTAAATTCACTGAGAATTTAGCAAAAATCAGCAATCATAGTTGGAAATTTTACGCCAGAATTTTTCAAAATATCGCAGCAAGAAGATCGTTGGAGTCATTAGATTTTAATACCAGTTTTAGTCTTGTTGAGAGTTTGTATGGCATTGAGGAGTCAGAGTTATTCCCACAAACATTTGCGCTACTATCTCTGACGAAAGAATTAGATGGAGGTTCAGTTCAAGCATTTAAAGAAGTTGTAAGTAAACTTTCGCCAGCGGAGTTAGATAGTTTATGTCAAATCAAATTAACCGGAAATTCTAAGGTGCCGACTTATGAACATCTATCACGATTCATTGGTGCATATCACGAAAAATCGACAGGACAAAAAAATACTGCACTAGAAACTTTTGTAGCAGAAATCTTAGCAGAGCTAAAGCCTCTTTCAGAAAAATCTTCAGATTATTACACCATCAAACGCTTGTTTAGAGATTATGATGATAAATTCAAAGATGCCTCACTAGATGAAGTTCAGAGGAAAATATTTAGTGATTTAGCTAGTACTCAGAAGACTAAGGTTAGAAAAAAAACCGCAGACGCAGGAAAGGTTAAATTTCCTGGATTTGGCGTTAAAGAAAACCGATATGATTGGAAATATGTACCAGAAGGCATAACTTACGAAGGTTTAATAAAATTATTCCCTGTTAGTGAAGATCAGCATATTGAGTTTGTCTTGCAAAAAGGGGAAGTAATAACAGTTACCGAAGAAACCTTCGATGATAAGATGCCCGAGATAATAGAAGCCGCCAGACTGCCTTATTATTTTGGAACAGTTGATGTGAGAGTAGTCGAAACACCATTTCTATTTAATCCTGGGGATCTCGGATTTTATCTCCCGGTCTTCACAGCTCTAAGGACTGCTAGTCTAAATGGTAATTATGCGGTAAAAGAGAAAATGCCCGATTTTTGTCTCGAGTTACTATTCATGAAAATCGTAGCTGGCGAGAAAGAGATGGACCCAAAAGAAGTCAGAAGATTGCGGGGAATAGAGAAAGGGCTAATCAAGCTTATTAAAGAAAAATTTGCGATCGCTGAATTTGAGGATTTCAGTCGCCATAAAGAAAAAATTATCTCTCTCTTCGAGACGGTCGCGATTTTAAGTGATAAATTTCCGAAAGATTTGGAAGTTATTTTAACTGCGCTTTGCAACGGCGATTCACTGAGTCCTGAAAATATTGATCTTTCTTTGAAGCGCTTAAAAATTTTCGCTAATTCTTGCAACAGAGACTTCCCCTTAGATTTTTTTTACTACTGCTTAAAGAATGCAAGCCTGGATATCGGGCTTATCAAAAAAGTCGTCGATAATCCTTTTTTGCAAGAGCAAACAAAAGAGAAATATGTCCAATTTCCGCCAGAGGTAGTGAAATTTGTGGGAATAGATGAGATAGGAACAGCGCTTCAGGCTTTGTATGATAAGTGTAAGAAAGATAACAAATATGATCTAGATCCAGAGTTGTTAGATCGGGTCTATGGCAAGGCCAATTATTTTATTGAGTATGTAGTCTCTTTGAATCCGTCTATTGGGGATCATCTAGTTCAAGATACGAACAAACCAGCTCGCGACTATTGCCAACGCATTGCACAAATTCTTCAGGCGGTGGATGGTTATGTTGAAGATTTATCGCTAGAAAGAGATCCAGTTAAGAAATTTAAGATCAAACAAAATATCGATAATCTAGTCAAAATTATTGATGCGGGCTTGGCTTTAGAAAAGCCGGAAGACCACAGACATTACGTCAGCTTTCTGGATTATGCGGTAGAAAAATTAATTTTTGCAAATAGGCGTGGCGCTACGAAAGCATGTGCAGATTGGGAAAACCATCAGCATCTAGCATTAAATTTTTTGGAAAATTCTAAAATATCCAAGGTTGCTGAGTTCAAGAAATTTTGTGATTTTGTTTTAGATAAAGAACAGGGCGGTGCTGCAGAACTCAAAGAACTCTACGTCCAAACCCACGTTCACTTTGATAAGTTAGCTAGTTATTTCAGTGACGATAATCGTGACTACGCAGTTGTTTCCAAGAAGGTTGGCGAACTGATTGCAAGTAAATCCCTTAGAGAAGAAAAATCTAAAGAAAATGACGATTTAAAGAAAAAACAGTTAGCTTTAGAACAATTATCCAAAGATTCCGAAGATCTCTTAGAAAAGATGAAATCTTTTTTGGAAAAGTTCAAAGATGAAGATTCTGATGAGGAATTAAAATTATTCGCACAAAAATGCGATACTGCTAAAAGCGCTAATTTCTGGTTAATACCAGAATCTCGATCAATTAGTGAAGCCATCGAAGCAATAAAATCTTTAGCGTATAAGAATCGCCCATCTGAAAAAACGAAGCGAGCTTCACTCGAAGAGTTATGGAGAAAGTTAAAAGATGCTCCTTCGCTTGATCATCAGCGGCTTGCTAAAGAGATCGAAGATAGTAATCGAATGGTTAATGATTCTGTTAAAAAGGTCTCCGAATTAGAAGAAGAACTCGCAGAAGTCGGAGGTGATTTTAAAGGCTATGTCGAGAAGCTAAAAGCGCTCACAGATCGCGATCCAACATCAACTCGCGATGTTGATAAGCATGTGCAATTTGATGATTCTTCACTTTTCCTTGCTGATCGTATTAGTCAGTTGATTGGTGCATCAGCAGATAACGCAGTTCGCCGCGATAAAATCAAATTTAGTTTTGAACTGATAAATTGCGCAGGGAAAGCATTCGCTCTTCTAGGTAAAGAAGAGATACGAGAAAAGATAGAAAGGCTTAGTAAAGCTTTAGTTGGCAAAGGATTATCTCCGGAGGAGAAGTACGGGACGCAGATACAGCTATTAGCGCTGCTTCGCGAATCAATGTTTAGGGTTGATCACAAATTTGCCTACTCAACTCAGTTCCTGCCGATTCTTTATTTGATGCATACGGATGAACAAGAATCCAAAAAACTCATGGCAGAAATTGCCACTGGTCAGGGCAAAAGTTTGATCACTGCTTTGTACAGCTCTTTCCAAGCATTGTCGGGTAATGCGGTGCACATCACTTCTTCAACTGATGCTTTGTCGATTCGCGACTACGTAGAAAATAAACACTTCTACGAATATATCGGGCTCAAGTCTTACTACGTTGACAATAGTGGAATTAGCGAAGGCGGTAAATACGAGAAAACCGCGATTTACCATTCGAGTCAAAGCAACCTCTATTTCTTCTGTGCCAAGATGCATTTGGAAGGAAGAGAGGGTGTAGTTGAAATCAATGACAGAGTTTTGATCGCCGATGAGGCAGATACGATGCTTGATAATAAAACCACTTGGAGATTGGCGGTTGGTGACGAGAGAGAAAACGGGCTTAAGGATTTGTACAAAATCGTTAATCAATTTTATCAGGAACAAAAAGAATCAATCGATGGTTTGAAGGAAATAAAAGATGCAGTCGCTCAATTAGCAGAGGCAAACAGAATCGCCAACGCGTTTCTATTTTTACTAAAAAGAGATAACCTCGATTTACACAAATCTTTGAATGACGCGGTTGGTAAAAGCGAAGAATTACTGCTCGATAAAGTAAAATCTTTGCTCGCATCAGCTCAATATTCTGCGACTTTGGTGGAAGGAAAAGATTACATGGTTGAGGCGATCGAAACGAAAATCAGAGAAGATGGAAAAGAAAGAATCGCCAAGGTCAATGTAGCAAGAATCATCAAATCTTCCGGCGAACCAGACCGCTACTCGCAATGGGGGGACGGCGTGCAGCAATTGATGCATTCTCGTTTAGAAAAAGAGGGCAAAGGAAAATTTTCCTGCGAGGTAGAAAACCTCTCCCTCACCGCTGGAACCGGAAGACAGCTAATAAAATATTTCGGTCACTTCGTTGGCATTACAGGCACGATGGGAGTTGAAGCGGATTTAGATTTATTGCGCAAAACTTTCGGCGTTGAAAATGCGGTAAATATTCCGACCCATAATATTTCTCAAAGAAAAGATTTAGATGGAATAATCGCTGAAAATAGAGAGGAACAACTTAAGTTATTGAATAATATTTGTGATGGTTCTCACGAAAATGCAGAGCAAAATAGAGAAAATAGGCAGCCAATGTTGGTGATTTGCGAAACCATGTTGGAAGCGGATAATTTGTACGAAGATATGAAGCGGGATAATGTGCAAATTATCTCCGGCCGAGAAACAACTGCTGAGTTGGAGCGCAAACTAGAAAAGGCATCAGCGGAAGGCATGATTACAATTTCTACCCCATTTTCCGGCAGAGGAACTGACATTAAAACCAAACATCCACAAGGTTTGTACACTGTGCTGCTCTCAGTTTTTCCTGATCGCACTACGGGGCAGGTTAAAGGTAGAAGTGGCAGAAATGGTCATCCTGGAAAAACCATCTCAATCATTGATGGCAAGTGCATAAAGTATCGCGCAGGTTTAAGTCAAGCTGGTGAGAAGCCGCCAGAAGAGAAGATTAGCGCGATCAGAGAATCGCTCTACGCGCAAGATCGCGAAAGCACTAAGTTGCAAGTCGCCGAATCCGAACTTGCCGAAAGTTTGTTCCTAGAATTCTGTCACTACAAAAGAGCAATCGTAAGGAATAATGATGAATATGCTTCGGATGAGGTGAGCACTTTATCTTCTGATCTGGATAAGCGTTTCGCTAATTTCATTAGCAGCAAATTTGCCTATTACAAAAATCAGTACGAGCTCGAAAAAGTTTTCGAAATTGAAAAATTTAAAGAAAAAGTAGAAACCCCTTTGCTAGCAGAGTGGAAGAGTTTCGCGGAAGCGTCGTTATTGAAGGAATTAAAAATTAAAATAGCAGATGGGGAGCAAGAAGGTAGCGAGAAGCATAGACAGGCAAGCGAAGCATTATCTAGAAGAATAAAATCCGAAGTCACTACTAGTGTTGGAGCCTATTCAGATGTGCTTTCTGCACAACAAGAAGGAATTAAATCATTTCACGAAAGAGCAGAGGTAACAGCTGATTACGCCCTAAGAAGAAAGGCTTTTTACCATTACCACCGAAGAACTTACAGCGATGGCGAAGACCCCCTGCAGCCGGTAAGAAGTGTTTATATTCCCACGGGCGAACTAGGTTTCCAACTTTATACTCAGCTATCTCTTGGCAAAAATGGTAAATACAAACCAATTGAGCAGCACATGCTCCACATGGCTGACGTGCTCGACAATGGCTTTAAAATAAAGGAGCAGCACAAAGATAAAAGTGATAAAGATGGAGTGTTGAGTTTGCAGGAATTGCTCACTCAGACGCAAATTGGTTTTTATGTAAAAAGTGGAGAAGAAGAAAAATTAAAGCAGCAGTTAAAAACTGCTCTCACCACTTTACTTCAAAAGGGTGACGAAGAAAAAGAAGTTGCAGAAATAGAAAATGAAGAAGCTCTAACCATAGATCAATTCGTTGCTGCATTCTTACAAAAAAACCCAATCGACGGAATTAAATTCGGCCGCAAACAACAAGTTAAAAAAGAAAAGAAAGTAGATTTTCTTTCCGGAGAAGGTGGCAGGCAAAAAGAAGAAAGGCTCAAAGCGTTATTTCCTACTGACAGTGAAAATGTTAAAAGGGCGCTAGCTCAATTGAGTGAACTTGATGCGAAATTATTCGAACACATCACTATTGAAACAGGGAAAGGTGGCTCAATCATCGTTACAGGTTTAGGCGAAAAAGCGCTAGATAGGACTGATGAAGAAGATCTGAAATCTTTATCACCTGAAGAAATAATGAGACGTGTGCTTGCTGCTTTTGCTGGAGGAGCTACAGCAAAGCTAACGGATATCGTGGAAATAGAATATCTCGATGATGGTAAATGCGTTCTAATGGCGAAAGAATCTCTTAGTAATTTTGAAGGAGCGCAAAAAGCGAAGGCAATACAAGAGATTTTGGCAAAGGCTTGTGCAGAAAATGTTAAATCATTAGATCCTATTCTCTTCGAGAAAAAGCCGGAATTTCAACTTGATTCAGATGAAGGGGTTTCGATTGATCTGTATGTATTGAATTTTGAAGACTTGCCAAGTTTCAAAAATTTTACAAAAGATTGTCACAAAAATAAAAGTATCGATTTGGAATACTTTCTTCAAGAAACAGCAACTAAACAAATCGCGCAAAAATCCGACTGGGTTTTTGCCAGAAATAAAAATCATGAAAACGTAATTTTATTTTATCCGCAAGAAAGCTTAGGAAATGCGAGAAATCAAATAGCAGAAATTACGAAGCAAATTAAACAGGGTGAAGAATTTAGAATAATCTTGCCTTTACTAGGCGGAGAAGTTGTTTGTGTTGATTGGACAGTGTTTAGTTCGGGCGCCGAAATAACTGACGCAGAAAACGCGGAATGGAAAAGTTTTCAGGGTAGAATGACTGCGTTAAAGGAGAGTGAAGAAAAGTCGCAACATGAGTTCCTAACAAAAGAGCAGCTATCATCATTATTCATTCACGAAGTTCTGAGTGGTAGAATTTATGAATTTGCAGATGAGAAAAAAAAGAAGGCGCCAAGTGAAGATAAATCTTTCGCTGGTTTCAGAGACAAAGTAATTTGCGAAGATAATGCCAGACTTGCTCGGGCTTTAACTTATCACGTAGAAAGCGATGATGGATTATTTGATGAATCGAGTGTGAAGGGAACGGAGTTTAGAGAAAAGTCTGAATCTTTATCTGCGGAAAATGCTGAACCATTCGCCATTTCGTTAAAAACGAAGGAAATCATCGACGCAATAACGGGACCTATGCCCTATTGCCAACATGATTACATCGATGATTTCAGTCTGCCGAATTTGCCTGAACTTGAAGCGATGCTCCAAACATTCGCGAAAGAAAATAAGATCGAAATCGAAGAGGCAATTGATGGAGAGAGAATTATTTTTACCTTGAGAGGAGATAGCAGTAAGCAAAATTTCTTAGGGCGTTTACAGAAATACGATCAGGAAAAAAAGCTGGAGATCAAAGGGATCGTTGCAGAGATCCAAGGGCACAATTGTTTCGACCACATCTTTGGAAAAAAGGTTTTAGATTACAAAATTGATGAGGAAGGAAATGTTTCTCGTGTGAGTGATGGAGAAATAATTGAATTTCCAATTACAGCAATAGTCCTTTCGAAAATGCAGAATGAGCTTAAAGAAGTATTGAAAGAATTAGGAGAAATTTTTGATCCACTACCAAAGGAAGGCGAAGAATTATCTTTAGATTGTGAGTCAGAAGAACATGGTGACATCGCTGGATATTCTTTGTTGATGGCAGGTGGCAAGTTTAAACTCCAAAGTAAATTCGATTACAAAGTAAATGAGGATGTTCCTGGCGGTAAAGAATTGTTAGAAACTCTGAAGGAATTAAAACAGAAACAGCAACAGAAGAAACTAGAAGAAGCAGATCGAGAAATAATATTAAAGGCATTCTTGAGAAGAGATGGCATTAAAGAAAATTTCCATTTATCGAAAAAGGATTTTCCTGATCTAGCGCTAAATCAAAGGCCAAAAGTTAATGCAAAGATGATCGAGAAAATTCTCGAAAAATGTGATGAAGGTGCTAAAAAAGGTGATCGCTCCTTGCTCTACTACGCTGACTTTGGGAGTCTAGAATTTGATTTTACAGGATTGAGTAATGAAAAAACTCAGAAGTTTTTCAAAAGTTCTTTTTACGCAAATTTCCGTAATTGCCAATTCAACAATCTCGATCTTACTGAAATTACACCAGAAGTAAAAAAATCTATCGACAGCATGATTTTCCCAAAATGTGTTTTTAGAGATGCGAAGCTACCAGAAGATTTTAAGTTTAAATGGTCTAGTGATGCTATTAATGGAGTGCCCGAAGCGAGTCGTGAAGCAAAGCCGAGCAATGTGCCAAAATTTAAAGGTGTAGAGCGAGCAATAGAAAGATTGCGCCATTTACCATCCACGACTGTAACCCCAATTTCTGCCGCTAGACTTGATTCTTCGCTCGGAAAAGGGCGCTAATAATTCAGATCTAACTTTCGAGCCGTCGAATCGAACAGAGTTAACCCCAAATCACCCAATTCAAAACTCATTTTTTACACACGACACACTTCAAGCTGTTGATTTCTCTACATCCACAAAAAACTCTAATTCTCGCGGCGCCGCGAGAATTCAAAATTAATCACAGAGAAAATGATCAAAGAAAAAACAGAAAAACCAAAATCCACACAAGCCCAAGTCAGTTTAATCGTAAAAAATAACTCAGCACAAATTGCTCTTGTCGGCTACAAAAAACTTCTCGCAGAAGTGCAGAAAGAAATCGCTCAAGCTCAAAGCAGCGCCATCAAAACAATCACTCGACAAAAAGTGCTAATGGCTTGGAACGTCGGAAAAATAATTAACAAGAACTTGTCTCGTAACACAAAAACAGGTTACGGAGAAAAATTAATTGAGCAGTTGGTGCAAGACACATCAATAGCCGACAAGGTTCTCTACAAGATGCGCAGCTTTTACCAAGCTTACCCAAAGCTTCCGAAAGATGACGATCGTTTAAACTGGACTCACTACCAGGCGTTAAGCGGAGTAAAAAAAGAGGAAGAAAGAAAGCGTTTAGAAGATCTAACTAGAGAGAATGCTTGGACTACCAACAACCTTCAAACAGAAGTCGCCAAATCTAAAAACGGCAAAGGTAAATTTGCTAAAAAAGATTCTGAAAAAATTAGCAAAAAACCCCTCCCAACAAAACTCCACCCAGAACGTGGTAAATTATTTTCTTACCCATTAATCAAACTCGAGAAAGCTGATGTAATCTGCATCGATTGTGGATTTAATTTTTTCCGTGAAGTTGAAAATCAATCTTCAAAAACCTTAAAAAACGCGACTAAAGTTGACGTCACCAAAAAAGACAAAACTTACTCACTAAAAAAATCCGACACTCATTCCCGCAAATTTAATACTTACAAAGCCTACCTAGATCGTGTTGTTGATGGCGACACAATCCGCGTCACGGTTGATCTTGGTTTCAAAACTTTCCACAATGAAATCATCAGATTAAAAGGGATCGATGCCCCAGAAATCAAAACCGCAGAAGGTAAAAAAAGTGCGCGAGCTTTGACTCGCATCATCGGCAATTCTTCTTTTCTCATCATCAAGACCATTCGCATCGACATTTACGGCCGTTACGTAGCCGACATCTTCTTCGGCGATAAAAATGAAACCGACTCACAAAAAGTTGCAGATGAAGGAACTTACCTAAATCAACTTTTGCTCGACAAAAGGTTGGTACAAATTTTGACGGAGTAGAACATTCGATGGGATGATAGATTAAAGTGCAGAGCAACAAAAAATGTGGCGGATTAAGATGGAAGGAGCGGGAAGGAAGTGAGAAATACAAGCATCAAGTTGGTTACTTTCTTAAATCTCTCTCGTCTCATTTTCTATCTTAAGTCCCTATTCAATCCTCCCAAAAAAGATAAAGAATTTGTGAATTACAAAAAAAATTTTTAAAGCTCTAAGCTCAGGCGCCTCAACTTTATTTTACCTCTTCAATAAATAAAAATAAGTCATGAGTAAGCCACCATCAACCAAGACAAAATTAAGAAAATACATCCGTTCTGTTACTGCCGCAGATAATCAAGTGACGTTGATTGATCTTGAGTGGGGCCAAATCTCCGACGACGGTGCCGCGTCTTTGTCTTTGGCTCTGAAACATCCCAATTGTAAGGTGACATCAATTAATCTTGGGGTGAGCCAAATCTCTTATGTTGGTGCCGCTTCTTTGGCTTGGGCTTTAAAACACCCTAATTGTGAGGTGACATCAATTAATTTTGGGGTGAGTCAAATTTCTGATAAAGGTGCCGAGTTTTTTGCTGAGGCTTTGAAACATCCCAATTGTAAGGTGACATCAATTAATCTTGGCGCGAGCCAAATCTCTGACAAAGGTGCCTTAGCTTTAGCTGGGGCTTTGAAGGATCCTGTTTGTAAGGTGGAGGCAATTCATCTTTGGGAAAATGAAATATCCGAAATTGGTGCGCTGGCCTTGGCTGAGTCTTTGAGGGATCGTAATTGTAAGGTAAGTTCGATTGATCTTTGTCGGAACAAAATATCTCACGCTCTCCTAGACCAAATCGAACATGAATTAGAAATCAAAGTCCAAATCGATAGATTAGAAAAAGATCTAGAAAACTCAGCAGTAAAATATGAAGAAAGAGTTAATCAGCTAAGAGGTCTCGCTAAAAAATTAATGAGGAACCCTCAAGATTTTGTTGATCCTCAAGCGACTAGCTCGACCATGGTTACCAAATGGACCTCGGAAGAAACCAAAGATTCTGCACAAGCTATTTTCAAAAGCTCTCTAGATCTAGCAAAGCAATTCATCGCCTACGGACAATCCGAAGACGCAAAGCAAATGATCGGACGAGCCAGAGAAGTTAGTGAAAAATTCTCCAGCAAAGAATCTGGTGAAGAAATAACCGAGACCTTGAAGTATCTCGAGCAAATTCAAGAAAGAATTACCGCTCCTAGTGCAACAATCTTGGCTGGCTCGGCGTTGAATTTGGTTGGAGTTAAGAGTGGAAATAAAGGGAGAGGTGAATAGAAATCTTCTTCTAGGTAAAGACGAATAACGTAAGCTAAATTTAAATCTCTTTTAATGAAAAATTCTGGAAAAAACTTTTTAACTTGGGCGATTATTTTTGCCGTGGTGATGGTCATTTCTAACTTGATTAAAGACCCGAATAGCGCGTCTGGAAATAAGGTCGTCTTCAGTGAATTTATGAAGAAGGTTGATGCGGGCGAAGTGATTTCTGTCGACATCAAGGGCAGCGATTTGACCGGCAAAATGAAAGATGGTTCGCAGTTTTACACTTATCTTCCCGAATATCCCGATCTCGTTTCAACCTTACAGGAGAAGGGCGTTGAGATTAATGCCGTGCCTTTAGTTAGTAAATCAGACAAGATCATTGCCGGAATTCTTGGCTGGCTTCCTCTTCTTGTGATGGTTGGCTTGTGGATTTATTTTGCGCGCGGTGCTGCTGGCGGCGGTGGACGTGGCGGCGCTTTTGGATTTGGTAAATCGCGTGCTAAACTTTTACAGGAAAGCAAAGGTAAAGTTACTTTTGGCGATGTGGCTGGGATTGACGAGGCGAAACAAGAACTCACCGAGATTGTCGACTTTCTAAAAGATCCAAAAAAATACGTAGATGTTGGCGCAAGAATTCCACGCGGCTGTTTATTAATCGGCTCTCCGGGAACTGGTAAAACTTTGCTAGCCCGCGCCATTGCTGGTGAGGCGGGAGTTCCATTTTTTTCAATTTCTGGCTCTGATTTCGTGGAAATGTTTGTCGGTGTCGGCGCGAGTAGAGTGCGTGACATGTTTGAGCAGGCGAAAAAATCTGCACCTTGCATTGTTTTTATCGACGAGATCGATGCTGTCGGTCGTCATCGTGGCTCTGGAGTTGGTGGTGGAAATGATGAGCGCGAACAAACCCTCAACCAAATGCTTGTTGAGATGGACGGATTTTCTGACAATGAAGGTGTGGTAATTATCGCCGCGACAAATCGTCCTGATGTTTTGGATCGTGCCTTGCTTCGTCCTGGGCGTTTCGATCGACAAGTTACCGTGCCAAATCCTGACATTATCGGACGTGAACAAATTCTTGGCGTGCACATTAAAAAAATTGTCGCTGCTTCCGATATTGATGTGAAAACTTTAGCGCGCGGAACGCCTGGTTTTGCCGGCGCAGATCTTGCCAATCTTGTAAATGAAGCGGCACTCACTGCAGCGCGTTTCAATCAGAAAATGGTGACGATGCAAAATTTTGAAGATGCCAAAGATAAAATCATGATGGGCACCGAGCGCAAGTCGATGGTGATGCAAAAATCGGAAAAAGAGCTTACGTCTTACCACGAAGCTGGTCACGCGATCACCGCGCTTAACTGTCCAAATTCTGATCCTATTCACAAAGCAACAATCATCCCACGTGGTCGCGCTCTAGGTTTGGTAATGCGCCTTCCTGAGCATGATCGCTTCTCGGTTACGCGCGCAAAACTCAAAGATGATCTAATTGTTGCCTTCGGCGGACGCGCTGCGGAAGAATTAATTTTTGGTTACGAGCAAGTTACAACAGGTGCTTCTTCCGATATTCAGCAAGCAACCTCAATGGCACGCGCAATGGTTACAAAATGGGGCCTAAGCGATAAAGTTGGGGCGATCGATTACGGCGAAGATGACGGTTCAAGATTTTACGCCGCCAATAAACCCTACTCGCAAGAAACCGGCAGAATCATTGACGAAGAGGTGAAGCGCATAATTAACGAAGGTCTTGCAGAAGCCAAAAAAATCCTTAACGAGAAAAAAGACGATTTGGAAAAATTGGCTCGAGCTTTACTTGAATACGAAACTTTGAGTGGCGAGGAAATTAAAGATTTACTTGCAGGCAAAGAAATTAGAAAACCTTCAGTGCAAAGCGGCTCAGCAGCTAGTGCAATCAGTGAAGGCCTCATTCCAAAAGTCAGTTAATCAATAGAAATAACTAAAAACATGCAGTTCGAAGTAGCAAAGCAGTCATTACTTAAAGCCATCTCAAATGTGAGTGGTGCAGTGGAAAGAAAGAACACAATTCCTGTTCTGCAAAATATTAAAATCGAAGCGCAAAAAACGCAGGAAGGTGACAAGGTAATCTTGTCGGCGACTGACATGGATATTCTTGTCACCGCGACTTTCGAAGCAGACATAAAAAAGAGCGGAGTGACTACGGTTCCAGCGCAAATGTTCTTCGATATTGTGCGTAAAATTCCCGAAGGCGCGATCATGATTTCGCAAGAAAGCCCGACGATTTTACAGATTAAATCCGGTAAATCGAAATACAGTTTGCCTTGTATCGACGCGACAGAATTTCCGAATTTATCGGAGGGCGAATTGGGCGAAGAAATCACAATTAAGTCAGAAGATTTAATGCGAATGATCGAAAAAACACGCTTCGCAATTTCTAGCGATGAAACTCGTTACTACCTCAATGGCCTTTATTTACATGCGATTAAACAAGGTACGAATTTCAGTTTGCGCACTGTTGCCACCGATGGTCACAGGCTCGCCCTTTCTTTCGCTGACATTGATTTAAAAACTCCTTTTGGTGTGATTTTACCAAAAAAATCTGTTGCTGAAATTCGCAAAATTATCGAGGCAACGAAGGAAGTGCGCTTCGCAATTTCGCGCGTGAAAATCAAAGTGGTGGCAGGTCAGGCGACTATTATTTCTAAACTAATCGACGGCGAATTTCCTGATTACGATAAAGTAGTGCCAAAGAATAATTCTCTCGTTGCGTCAATTAACAAAAAGACTTTCTTCGATTGTGTTGATCGCGTTTCAACTGTTGCGACTGACAAGCATCGCTTGGTTAAAATGATTTTGGAAAACGGAAAATTGAGTCTGCAAGTTAGCACTAATGATGGTTCTTTCGCTTACGAAGAGCTTGATGTGAACTACTCGGGAGACCGCATCGAAACTGGCTTCAACTCACGTTACCTTCTCGACATCATCGGTCAAATTGACAATGATGAGCTGCTAATGCGTTTCAAAGACGGCTCTTCTCCAGCTTTGATTGAGGCTAAGAATATGAGTTCGGTATTCGTCATTATGCCGGTCAGAATTTAGCATTTTAATTTGTCATTACCATGAGCTCTTAGAGCGACGCGGCAATCGAAAATGATCCAAATTCAAAAACTTCTCCTCTCTAATTTTCGCAATTTCTCTTCGCGTAGAATTGAATTTTCTTCCCCGTCAGTTTTGCTTGTTGGCGCAAATGGCGCTGGCAAAACTAATATTCTTGAAAGTCTGACATTGCTTGGTCGCAGCGCCTCTTTGCGCGGAGGTGATTTTGACGAAATGATAAAAATCAGTGAGAAAAATTTTACGATTTACGCCGAAATTTCTAATCACGAATTCATCGAAAAAATTGCTGTTTCATTTGACGCGGCGCAGAAGAAAAAAATTCTACTTATTAATGGCGAACCAGTCAGTTCAAAGCGTCAAAGCGATCTTAGAAGTCATCTAATTAATTTTGTTTTCTTAACTCCGCAGCTTGAACAGCTTTTTATTTCAGGCAAAAGTGAGCGTCGCGATTACATGGATAAAATCGTCTCCGACCTTGACCACGAACATTCTGGTCGCATCAACAATTATCAAAAATTACTCCGCGAAAGATTGCTGATTTTACAAAAACATCGTGACGATAAATGGCTGAATGCGGTAGAAAATAAAATCGTTGAGCTAGGAGTTTCAATTGCAGCAGCGCGGATTGAGGCGATAGATTTTTTCAATAAGGCTATTTCATCTTTCGCGTCAAATTTTCCGCAGACAAAACTTTGTGCGCTTGGCGAAGTTGAAGAAATGATAGCGAAACAAAGCGCAGCGCAGCTAGAAGAGTTTTACAAAATCAAAATGAAAGAAAATCGTGAGCGCGATCTAGTGAGTTTTAAAACTGAATTTGGCGTTCATCGCTCAGATTTTGACGCAATTTTTTTGAAGAAAAATATCTCGGCCAAACTTTCTTCAACTGGCGAACAAAAAGCGATCATGCTTGGAATCACTTTGGCGCGGGCGCGGATTTCATCTGCTTACAAAAATCAGCCGACAATTTTAATTTTTGATGAAGTGGTTTCTCATTTGGATGAGGAGCGAAAGAAGAATTTATTTGAAGAAATTTCCGCCGCGAATTTACAGGCTTTTTTTAGCGCAACGAGTGTTGAATTAATTCCGGTGAAGCATTCACAACTTCATATTCACGCGGTTTAAAAAGTTGGTAATGCCACCATTCTTTCGAGTAGAAATCAAAGCCAGCTGCGGTCATTAAGCCAAGAAGGAGTAGGCGATTACGTTGCGCTTCAACAGAAATTTTTTCGCAATTGTGAAAAGCTAACTCAGAAAAATCGTCAAAATCTGTGCCCATGTTGAGTTCATTTCCATCAAGATCAGTTAAAGTTAAATCAATCGCCACGCCTCGACAATGCGGGATTGCGCCGTCTTCAGGATTAGAAATAAAATCGCCGGGAAATTTTTCGTACATGTATTTCTGCACTTCGAGTGGGCGAAATGTGTCGAAGATTTTTAATTTCAGTCCCAAATTTTTTGCTGACTTAATCGCTTTCAAAATCCCTTCAATAGAGGCTTCATGCATGTAAGCAAAAGGACGAGAATAAAGTTTGTGACCACAAACATTATTTTCTGAAGCGTAGCGCAAATCAAAAATTACGTCGAATTTTTCTGTAGTGATTTCGATAAGATTTTGCATTTAGAAAGGTTTCAAAATTACCAAAGCGACAATGCCAATAATTAGCAAAATTGGCACCTCATTAATGATGCGATAGAACTTCTGGCTGTGTTTATTTTGACCTTTTTCAAAGGATTTTCTCCAGCGCCCAAGTAAATGGTGATAGAAGGTAAGTATTGCGACGAGAGTTAATTTGATGTGCAGCCAAACGAATTCAAAGCCGATTTTTGAAGAGAGGTAAAAACCAAAAATAAAAACCAAAATCATCGCAGGATTCATGATGTAACGAAGCAACTTCCTCTCCATCACTTGAAAAATTTTATCAGTTTCGGATCCAACGGCTACTTGCGTGTGGTAAACGAAAATTCTTGGTAAATATAAAAGTCCGGCGAGCCATGAAATTACTGCGGTGATATGCAGAATTTTGATTACGTCGTAAAGTTCGATCTCGGCCATTTTTTTAAAGAAAAAGTTGATTAATTGAAGTCGCTTACTAGCGTCCGCCGCCTCGTTTCTAAAGCATTTTCTTGAAATAAAATGAAGTTACTCGCTTGCAATAGCAATCCATCTTTGTCGCAAAATATCGCCAGTTATTTGGGTTCAAAATTAGTTAATGTCGAGATTAAGCGTTTTGCTGACATGGAAGTGTTTGCTGAGATCAAAGAAAATGTGCGCGGCGAAGATATTTTTGTTTTGCAATCGACCTCATTTCCAGCCAATGACAATATCATGGAATTGTTGGTGGTGATTGATGCATTGCGTCGTGCTTCGGCGAAAAGAATTACTGCGGTAATGCCTTACTTTGGTTATGCTAGACAAGATCGTAAAGTTGCTCCGCGCACCCCAATTTCTGCAAAATTAGTTGCGAATTTAATTACTTCAGCCGGTGCAGATCGGGTGCTCACAATGGATTTACACGCCGGGCAAATTCAAGGCTTCTTTGATATTCCTCTCGATAATCTTTACGCCGCACCAGTTTTTGTGCGCGACATTAAGCAAAATTTTGAGCTAGAAAATTTAGTGGTAGTATCTCCAGACGTTGGTGGCCTAGTGCGGGCAAGAGCAATAGCTGGAAAAATTGGCGCCGATCTAGCGATTGTTGATAAACGTCGTCCTCGTGCTGGAGTTAGCGAGGTGATGAATATTATTGGCGAAGTTGAAGGTAAAAATTGCATTATTGTCGATGACATGATCGACTCTGGTGGAACTTTATGTAACGCAGCCGAGGCTTTGCTAATAAAGGGCGCAAAGTCAGTTTCGGCCTACATTACTCACGGTGTTTTATCAGGAAAGGCCCCGGAAAGAATCGCTAATTCTAAGCTAAAAACTCTTGTCATTACTGATTCAATTCAGCCCTCGGAAGAAACTTTGTCGGTTAAAAATATTAAAATTATTAACATCTCCAATCTGCTCGGAGAGGCTATCCGCAATATTTCATTAGAGAAGTCAGTCTCTACTTTGTTTGATTAATTATGAAAAAAATTATCGAATTTCTTCAGTTACAATTTAAAAAATTTGCACCAGTGGTTGTTTTGCCGATTGCCATTGTGCTCTTTGCAATCATTGCCGCCAATCTTCTTTACCAGCCAAAAAAAATGCTCAAAAGAGGTTTTGAAATTGAGTTTTCTGCTGATGGAAAGCCGGTGGCTAAAAAAGAAGAAAAGCCAGTCGACTTCCCTTCCTTGATGAAGTTAGCCGACCTAGATCGTGGTGCAAAAATTTTTAAAAAATGTGCAACTTGTCATACTATTGGCAAAGGTGAGGCGGCAAAAATTGGACCAAATTTATTTGGAGTTGTGGGTAGAAAAAGAGCCTCAACCTCCTTCTCTTATTCTGATGCGATGAGGGCAAAGGGCGGCTCTTGGGACGCAGAATCAATCGGTCAATTTATTACCAAGCCAAAAGATTATGTGCCGGGAACTAAAATGGCTTTTCCAGGATTGAAAAAGCCGCAAGACCGTGCCGACGTAATTCTGTTCTTACAAAAACAATAAATTCCCAATGGGTTTCATAAAATCAATTTTACGAATTCTTCGCTCTGTAGTTCTGCTCCTCCTCTTGGTTTGTCTGGTGATTTTTATGCTCGACAATCGCGAGCTGATTACAATCAGCACGCATCCATTACCGTTCGAAATTCAGACGAGAGTTTTTGTAGTGATGATTGTTTGCTTCATTCTTGGGCTCGTTTTTGGAATAATTGCTTGCTCTCCGACTATTGTTCAAAGTTTTTTCAAACGCCTTAGTGATAAGCGCAAAATCAGAAAACTTGAAAAGCAGGTAAAAAATAATTGAGCAGTTGCTTTCAATTTTTGCCTAAATAGCTTGCGCTGCCTTATTCCACATCACTAAAGCTGCACTTTAATTTCCTTCTCTCTTACTTAAATTTTTAACAAATAACGATACGACATGGCTAGTAATTTGACCATCATGGGCAACAAAGAAATTTTGTTGGTCGCTGAAAATATCGCGCACGAAAAAGGCATTTCTCTTCAAGAAATTATTGAGGCAATGGAGGAGGGCATCAAGCTTGCTGCGAAGAAAAAATACGGTAGCCATCTTGATATCGATTGCAGAATTGATAGAAAAACTGGGCAGATAAAACTCTTTAATAAGTTACAAGTTGCCGAAGATGATGTTGAAGATTTCGACGTGCGCACTCACATCACTCTTAAGCATGCAAAACAAGAAAATGCTGATGCAGAAATTGGCGATTTCGTAGTACAAGAATTGCCTCCGATCGATCTCAGTCGCGTTGTTGCGCAAGTTGCGAGAAACGAGATTATCCGCAAAGTTAAAGAGGCGGAAAAGAATAAAGAATATAACGAATTCAAAGATCGCATTGCTGATATTGTTAGTGCTTCAGTGAAGAAAATTGGTCTAAAAAATATCGTGATGGAAGTTGATGGTTACGAAGCCGTGATTCACGAAAGCGGTTTAATTCCAAAAGAAAATTTCCGCGTTGGTGATCGCATTCGTTGCTACATCGAAGATGTGCGCAAAGAGCCATTCGGTGCACAGATTTTCTTGTCACGTACTCATCCGCAATTTTTGGTGAGACTTTTTGAACAAGAAGTTCCTGAGCTTTACGAAGGAAATATTGAAGTAAAAGCGGTTGCTCGTGATCCAGGTTCTCGCGCTAAAATCGCCATCTATTCTCGTCGCGATGATATTGATATTATCGGCTCATTCATTGGTATTCGTGGTTCTCGCGTTCAGTCGGTTAGCTCTGAGCTTCGCGGTGAAAAAATCGATATTCTTAAATGGTCACCAAACGTAGCTGAGCTTGTAATAAGCGCGCTAACGCCGGCTAAAGTTAGTAAGGTTGTTGTTGATGAAGAGAATAATTTAATCGAAGCTGTAGTGGCTGAAGATCAACTCAGTCTAGCAATTGGGCGCGGCGGACAAAATGTTAAACTCGCTTCAAAATTAGTCGGTTACAAAATTGACGTAATGACTGATGAGCAAGAGTCAGCGCGTCGTACTGCTGAATTTAATCAAGCTTCTAAACTCTTTGTTGAAGCGCTCGACGTCGAAGAAATGATCGCAAATCTTCTTGCTTCTGAAGGGTTCTTAACTGTTGATTCTCTGGCTCAATCTGATGTTTCTGAAATTGCTTCAATCGAAGGTTTTGACGAAGACATTGCTGGCGAAGTTAAACGTAGAGCCGAGGAATTTCTTCAGAAAAATTCGTAAATAATGACAGACGAAAACAACCAAAACACAACGCGTTCGCGCCTTACTCTTAAGCTATCAACTCCAGTTAGTACCCAGAGCCTTGCCGTAAAAACTAATACCGAAAAAAAACTCGGTGGTTCTTCGGTTCAAGTTACTATCAAGGGGCGCAAGAGAGACTCAAAGCCAGGTGAAGATCGAGATACTGTTGGGCTAAGTAAAAATGAATTTGAAGCCAGAATGAGAGCTGTTTCAAGTTCTGGTGATGTTAAAAGTGAAATCAAAACTCATGAAATTCTAAGCAGAGCAAATAAAAAAACTCAAAGCGAAGAAGTAGTTAAGGTGGAAGAAATTGTTGTTGAAGAAATTATCGTTGAGCCAGCTCCGGTTGAGGTGAAACAAAGCAATGTGCCAGACTACAAATTAGATCAGTTTGACGTGCGCGGCAAAATTAGACAAAGCGTCGATGTTGCTAATCGTCAAAAAGAAGAGCGTGAAAAACTCGCTGAAGAAAGAAGAAAGCAAGAGCAACAACGCCTCTCTAAAGAAAGAGAAGAGCGCGATAAAAAGAAGCAAAAAAAATTACCAGCAGCTCCAGTAAAAAAGAGCTTCGAAGAAGAGGCTAAAAAGAAACCAAGCTTCAAAGAAGATCGCGTAAACACTCGTAGAATGACCTACGTCATCGATACTAATTCTGATGATGATGGCTCGGGACATAAACGCAAAAAGGGAAGAAATAGACATCAGGAACAAGCGCCCACTAAAGAATACAAAAAAATTTCGCGCGAAGTTGTTATCCCAGAATTAATTAGTGTCGCTGATTTAGCTGAGCGCATGACTGAAAAAGTTGGCGATGTAGTTAAAAAACTTTTTGCCATGGGAATGGTTGTAACCAGTAACCAAGCCGTTGATGCAGACACTGCAGAAATCATCATTACTGAATTTGGTCACAAGGCGAAACGTACCTCTCACTCTGATGTTGAAAATATTCTTGAAGAAGGCGGCGAAGAGCATGATTTCTTAGCGCGTGCCCCGATCGTTACAATTATGGGTCACGTCGATCACGGTAAAACTTCTTTGCTCGACGCTTTGCGCGAGACCAATGTTGTTGCGCGTGAGCATGGTGGAATTACTCAGCACATCGGCGCTTCTCGTGTCAAAGCTGTTGGCGGAAAATTTAT
>CAMBFP010000002.1 GCA_945865745.1 Rhizobium sp. Q54
GTCAAAGTCGCGAGCCAGTTTTGCAAATTGAACATTAATTCAAGTGCGCCTTGAACGGTAGATTGATCTTGCAACGGGTGAATATCAGCAAGGCCAGGAAGGCGAGCCATCTTTTCATTCAAGCGTGGATTGTGCTTCATTGTGCAAGAACCAAGAGGATAAAACCCAGCATCAATTGAATAATTCTGATTCGACAAGCGCACAAAGTGACGAATAACCGTAGGTTCATTAACCTGTGCTAAGCCAATTTGCTCGCGTGATTTTTGTCCAGTACGAGTCGCAAATTTTTCTAGCTCTGGCAAGTCGACGCCACAAGCTCCTTCGCGTGATTGTTTAATGAGCAACTCGGTTTCGTGATTTAGTCCGCCGATTTCTTTTGGAGTAAAGGTCATTTTTATTTTGTTTTTAGAGTTTTTCATCCCCTCTTTCTCGAGGATGAAGTGCAATTGAAGTGATTAGTTTAATATTTTTTCGAGCTCGTTAGCCAAAGTCTCAATGTCTTGCGCAGTAGTTAATTCACTAACCGCAACGATCATTTTATTTCCCTGCGCAAAGCCGCCGATTACGTTTTTGGCAAGAAGTTTTTTGTTTACTTCGGCCGCGTCTTTTGAAAGTTCAATTGTGAATTCATTGAAAAAGTTCTGATTCAAAACTTTCACGCCATTAACCTTCGCAAGGCGATCTGCAAGGTCGCAGGCTCTTTTGTGATTGATTAAAGCGAGTTTTTTAAAACCAATTTCACCAAGTAATGAAGTGTGAATGGTGAATGCTGTTGCACACAAACCTTGATTCGAACAAATGTTCGAAGTCGCTTTTTCGCGGCGAATATGTTGCTCGCGCGCGCTCAATGTTAGCACGTATCCAGGCTTGCCATCAACGTCTGTTGTTGCGCCGCAAATTCTGCCTGGCATTTGACGAACGAATTCTTTTTTACAGGAGAAGAATCCTAAAAGTGGGCCACCAAAATTCAGACCAACGCCGATTGAAGAGGCTTCGCCAACACAGATATCTGCTTGTTTTGGAGCTTCAAGCAAACCGAGAGAAAGGATCTCGCTAGTAACAACAATCAGCAATGCTCCAGAAGCATCGCATTGTTTTCTAAGCTCGTCTAAATTTCCAACTTCGCCGTGAAAGTCGGGATATTGCACAACTACAGCCGCACAAGTTTCATCGATTTGCGAAACTAATTTTGCGTCATGCAAGTTGAGGGAAGTTCGAGTAACTTCTAAATAATCGGGGTGAATATTTCCAATAGTCGCAATGTTTTTACGATCCTTAATGCGCATTGCCATTAAGCAGCTTTCAGCCATTGCCGTTGCGCCGTCATACATTGAAGCGTTAGAAATTTCCATTCCAGTGAGCAGGGCAATAATGCTCTGAAATTGAAAGATTACCGCGAGAGTTCCTTGCGAAATTTCTGGCTGGTAAGGTGTGTAAGAAGTTAGAAATTCCGAACGCTGAATCAAATGGTCAACAGAAGCGGGAATGTGGTGTTTGTAGCATCCAGCGCCTAAGAAAAACGGGCCAGCTGAAGCGGCGCGATTTTTATTCGCGTAGGAATTTAAAATATTTTCTACCTCCAATTCACCTCGGTGATTGGGTAAGTTTGCGATTGGTTTTTTAAGTAAAAATTCAGATGGAACTGAATCGTAAAGTTGATCCACAGAAGTCGCGCCGATTGCAGCGAGCATTTCTTTACGATCTTGTTCAGTCAAGGCTAGGTAGCGCATTTGATTTTATTTGATTTAAAAATGAGGGCGGCAAAAACGCGGGCGCAAAGTAAAAATACTTAAGCAAATGTCAAAATTTATTGGGGAAATAATTTTAAGAAGAAGTGAATCTAAATCTGCAAAATAAGAAGAATTCAGAAGGAATATTTTAGAAATTTTTTAAAATATTTTCTGAGAGCTTCGCAGACTTTTTTAAGTTAAAAAATTATTTGGCCTAAAAGCGGCAATGAATTGGCAATGAATTGGCAATGAATTGAATTATAAATTAATTAAAATGAGCTCAATCGACCCAAAAGAAGTAGAAAAATTTTCACGCATTGCTGACGAGTGGTGGGATAAGTCTGGCAAATTCAAGCCTTTGCACGAGTTCAACCCAATTCGCATTTTGCATCTAAAAAGAAAAATTGAGGAAAAATTTACGAAAATTTCTGGCGTGAAAATTTTGGATGTTGGCTGCGGTGGAGGTTTGGTTGCTGAGCCTTTTGCCGTTGCCGGTGCTGATGTTACCGCAATTGACGCTTCAGAAAGAAATATTCAAGTTGCAAAAATTCACGCCGAAAAATCTGGGTTAAAAATCGATTACCAAGTTTCAACAGCTGAAGAATTAAATGAAAAACTTACCAAGGGATTTGCCAGGGGATTTAACGAGGGATTTACCGAGGGATTTAACGTAGTTCTTGCGCTCGAAATTATTGAGCACGTTGCTGATCCCGAGGGTTTTATTCAAAGCCTTGCTAACCTTACAAATAAGGATGGGCTTGTCTTTGTCGCAACAATTAATCGCAATTTAAAATCACTCGCGCTGGCCAAAATTGCTGTCGAATATTTGCTGCGTTGGTTGCCAATTGGCACGCACGATTGGAAGAAATTTTTAAAACCTTCGGAAGTTAATTCTTACGCTGAAAAAGCTGGTCTTAAACTAAAAGAATTGCGTGGTTTCGAGTACAACATCATTAACTCTGAGTGGAAAGAAAGTGCGAATGTTTCGGTTAATTACGTTGCAGTTTTTACAAAAGAATAAAAGCGGCTCTACCACTCAAATATTTCGCCAAATTTTGGCGCGACGAATTCTTTTTTCTTTAAGTGGTAAGAAAGCTTGGCTGTTTCTAAGTCGCTTTCCGCGTCTAAATATCCTTCAGCGCTAGTTCTAAAAGTATTGAAATGCATTCCGATTGATTTCTTCGCGCCAAGCTCGCGATGAGCCACCACTGCGTCCTCAGGGTTCATGTGGTTATCTTGTAAGTACCAACGTGGTTCGTAGGATCCGATCGGAAGTAGCGCCAAGTCGGGCTTGCCGTATTTTTTACTAATCTCGTTAAAGTGTCGCGAATAGCCGGTGTCGCCAGCAAAGTAGATTTTGATTTTCGGAGTTTTGATCAAGAAAGATCCCCAGAGAGTTTTGTTAGTGTCGAACCAAGAGCGCTTCGACCAATTTTTAGCGTGAAGGAAAATTAACTCCGTTCCCTTGGCTGCGCCATTTGCTAATTTTATTTCCTGATCCCAATCGAGCTCGAAGCAGGAAAGGCCAAGCTTCTCGATCTCATTCAAAACGTGACAATTGCCAAGCCCAGTAATGAATTTTGGTGCGAATTTTTTCTGTAATTTTCGAATCGTTGGCAAATCCATGTGGTAGTAGGAGCTGTGGCCAATAAGAACAAAATCGATTTTTGGTAAATCGTTAAAATTAATTGCCGGAGGATTGTGGCGCTTTGGACTAAAAAATGGTAAGGCAATAGGGCCGGCGCGCTCAGACCAGATTGGGTCGGTCAAAATATTCGCGCCAGGAATTTGAATTAGAAAAGTTGAGTGACCGACAAAAATAATGCGCGCGTTTTTAATTTTTTTGAGCTCGTTTGGTTTGACAAAACTCACCTTTTCTTCCGGAGCATCCCAAGAATCCTTGTTGGTAAAGGCGAAGCGTAAGTTTTCGCGCAATTTTGTTTTGTCTTCAGAGATGAATTTCTTGCCGTCAAAATGGTCAGATTTTGGACCAGAATAGTAAGTGCCGCGACAAGAAGTTGCGAGGAGTAGAAAAAAAATACCCAAAGTTTTTTTCATTTTTTCGCTCTTTTTTGAATTGGGTCTAAGGGCTTGATTTTGCTGGTTAAAATGGGTTTTTTTTCAAATTGTCCACTTAAGTGGATAATTCAGTTTTAGCCGCGCAATTTTTTTACGACTTGTTCACAAATTGCGTCAGAAGTAATTCCGAAATGCTTGTACAAATCTTCTGCTTTTCCGGAAGCGCCGAAAGATTTCATTCCGACAAAAATTCCGTCGAAGCCGAGATATTTTTCCCAGCCTTGTGAAATTGCAGCTTCAACACCGACGCGTAAAATATTTTTCGCGCCCAAAACTTCATTTTTGTAAGCTTCGTCTTGCTCTTCGAAAATTTCAAAACACGGCATTGAAACCACACGAGCATTGATTCCTTTTGCTTGTAATTTTTCTTTTGCCTCAACCGCAATCGAAACTTCTGAGCCAGTTGCAATGATTACAACTTCGGGATTTAAAATATTGTTAAGCGCGTATCCGCCGCGGTTGGCTAGAATTTTCCCCTCGTGGCTTTTTTCTTTTACTAAAAATGGCAAATCTTGTCTTGTTAAAATCATTGCTGAGGGAGTTTTTTTTGCCGCGAGAGCCATTTCAAAACATTGCCAAGTTTCTTCAGAATCTGCCGGGCGCAAAACATTGAGATTAGGAATTCCACGCAACATTGCTAAATGTTCGATTGCTTGGTGCGTTGGGCCGTCTTCTCCAAGACCGATTGAATCGTGAGTGAAAATGTAAATCAGCTGCTGCTGCATTAGTGCGGCGAGGCGAATTGCTGGTTTCATGTAGTCAGCAAAAACCAGAAATGTTCCACCGTAAGGAATGAAATCGCTGTGAAGCGCAATGCCGTTCATTACTGCGCCCATTGCGTGTTCGCGTACGCCGTAGTGAATGTAGCGACCAGAAAAATCGTCTTTGTTAATTGGTTTTGTGTGCGAGGTTTTGGTGAGAACAGAGCCGGTTAAATCTGCGGATCCGCCGACTAGGTTTGGTAGGTTTCCAGTTAGGAATTCCAGCACTTGTTGGGAGGATTTACGGGTGGCTTGGTTTCGACTGCGCTCAACCGGCGGAAGTGAGTCGAAGGTTCCTTGGTTTCGACTGCGCTCAACCGGCGGAAGTGAGTTGGAGGATTTGGAGCGGGTGCCGGCTTTTAGCCATTCGTTGCGTAAATTTTCTGGAATGAAAAACGGTTCGTAATTCCAACCAAGAGCTTCTCTCGTCTTCTTAGCTTCTTCGGCACCAAGTGGTGAGCCGTGACATTTTTCTGTTCCAGCTTTTGCGGGCGAGCCAAAACCAATCGTAGTTTTGCAATCGATAAGAGTAGGGCGCGTGGCGCTTTGAGCTTTTTGTAAAGCGGCGCGTATTTCGTCGAAATTGTGGCCGTCAATTTGGATTACGTCAAAGCCACAAGATTCAAAACGCATCTTCATATTTTCAGAAGTTGTGAGCGAAGTTTCGCCGTCGATTGAAATTGAATTATTATCCCAAAGAACGACGAGCTTGCTTAGATTCAAGTGTCCGGCGAGAGAAATTGCTTCTTGCGAAATGCCCTCCATTAAACATCCATCGCCGACTAGGGTGTAAGTTTTATGGTCTGCCTCAGCCATTCTTTCGGCGATCGCGAAGCCAACGGCAGTGGCAATTCCTTGGCCAAGTGGACCAGTTGTGGTTTCAATTCCGGCGAGATGTCCGTGCTCGGGATGGCCTGCGCATTTAGCGCCAAGTTGGCGGAAATTTTTTAAATCTTCGATCGTTACGTCTTCGTAACCAGTCAAATGAAGTAGTGAATAAAGTAGCATTGAGCCGTGCCCAGCAGAGAGAACAAAACGATCGCGATTTAACCATTTTGGATTTTTCGCGTCGAATTTAAGAAACTCAGTGAAAAGAATTGTAGCAACATCAGCCATTCCCATTGGCATTCCTGGGTGTCCAGAATTCGCGCGTTCGACAGCATCAATTGACAAAAAGCGAAGGCAGTTCGCAAGATCTAGTTTTGACATTACTTTTGATTTTTGATTTGAGATTTGAGATTTAGGCTGATGAATACTCCAGATCAAAAATCAAAAATCAAAAATCAAAATGCCTAAAATTATTCAGCGCATCCGTCACGACGAAGACGGCTGTTTTCCACTATTTCGTTTGCTGCCAAATTTAGTTACCTTAAGCAGCCTCTGCATTGCCTTGACCGCGATTCTTTTTTCGGTGCGTGGTGATTTTATTCACGCCTCAGTCTTCCTGCTTATTGCAGGATTCATGGATGGGGTAGACGGCCGCATGGCTAGATTCCTTAATTCTTCTTCGGATTTTGGGGCGCAATTAGATTCGCTCGTTGATTTCGTGAATTTCGGCGTTGCTCCTGGTTTTGTGATTTACGCTTGGGTTAATTCTTACGATGATTTTCACGGCCTGAGCTGGGCTCTAGTTTTATTTTTTGCAGTTTGCGGTGCCATTCGTTTGGCAAGATTTAATGTTGATCTTACGCATGAAGCGCCAAATCCAATCTTAGAAAAATATTTCTTCAAAGGCATTCCAGCCCCAGTTGGCGCAGCAATGGCAATATTGCCAATGGTTTTATTTTACGAATTTGGCGACGGGTTTTATTCAAATCCTCTTTTAGTAATTAATTACGTTGGAACCTTGGCGGTCTTGATGGCAAGCCGCATTCCAACAATCTCAATCAAAAAAATTCCGATTAAAAACGACTCTGCTTACCTAACTTTGCTAATTCTTGGATCTTTCATCATTGGCCTAATCGTTAAGCCTTGGATTGCTCTTGCGGCACTCGGAATTATTTACGGACTTTCAATTCCGGTCACAATTTTTTTCTACGTCAAAATTGAACTTCAATCAAGAAAATGAAAAAAATTCTAATTCTAAATGGTCCGAATTTAAATCTGCTGCACAGGCGCGACCACAGTATTTACGGCGATTATTCGTTGAATAAAATTTCTGCCGATTGCGAAAAATTAGCGAAAGAGCTCGAAATTAAAATTGATTTTCAGCAGTCAAATAATGAAGGCGAGCTAGTCGATTCAATTCAAAATGCTTTGGATGATTGTGACGGAATAATCATTAATGCCGCCGCTTACACCCACACTTCAGTGGCGATTCGTGATGCTTTAGAAATGTTCAATAAGCCAAAAATTGAGTTACACATTTCTAACATTTTTAAGCGCGAAGAATTTCGTCAACATTCTTACTTGAGTGGGGTAGTTGACGCGGTTATTTCTGGTCTTGGAGTGCAAGGTTACTCAATCGCACTGCTGGCGATTAACAACATGATTTAAGCTCGCGGATCACTGAGTTAATTTTTGCGTCATCCCCGCGAAGGCGGGGACCCAGGAGATCTCACAACTCACTCCAAGTTTTTATTCTGGATCCCCGCCTTCGCGAGGATGACCGAATTACCGTGAAGAATTTCGTCAAAATTCTTACTTGAGTGAGTTAGTTGACGCGTTTATTTCTGTTCTTCTTGCGTCATCCCCGCCTTCGCTGGAATGACTGAATTAGCGTGAAGAATTCCGTCAACATTCGAATTAGTTGGCGCGGTTATTTTTGATCTTCTTGCGTCATCCCCGCGAAGGCGGGGATCCAGGAGCTCTCACAACTCACTACAAGTTTTTATTCTGGATCCCCGCCTTCGCGGGGATGACTGAATTACCATTGATCTCCGCCTTAGCGGGGATGAGTGAATTAGCGTGAAGAATTTCGTCAACATTTTTACTTGAGTGAGTTAGTTGACGCGGTTATTTCTCATCTTCTTGCGTCATCCCCGCGAAGGCGGGGATCCAGGAGATCTCATAACTCACTCCGAGTTTTTTATTCTGGGTCCCCGCCTTCGCGGGGATGACAGAATTACCAAACTAAAAAACTGAATTACCGAATTAAAAATTTTTTCTAAAATGCTTCCTCTAAAAATTTCTGAAATCTCCAAAGTATTTGCACAGCCCGTGCTCGACAAGGTTAGTTTTGAAGTAAAACCAAATGAAATTTTTGGCTTCATCGGTTTGAACGGGCAGGGCAAAACCACTCTGATCAAAATTATTTTAGATTTGCTCGATCAGGATCACGGTGAAGTTGAGATTTTTGGCGTGTCGCGCATCCTGCCAGAAGCCCGTAAGCGCGTTTGTTATTTGCCAGAAAAATTTCATCCGTCAATTCATCAAAAAGGTGAAGAATTTTTGCAGTTCGTTTTGGATTTTTACGGCAAAAAATATAACGCCGCAAAGGCGCAAGAACTTTGCGAAAATCTCGATCTGAAATTCGAAATGCTGAAGCAAAAAGTTAGCAAATATTCAAAAGGAATGACGCAAAAACTTGGGCTTCTCGCTGTTTTTTTGTCGGAAGCTGATTTAGTAATTTTAGATGAGCCCATGTCTGGACTCGATCCAAAGGCGCGCATTGCCTTGAAGCGCGAACTAATCGCCTACAAAAATTCCGGCAAAACTATTTTTTTCAGCTCGCATATTTTGTCCGACATGGATGAGATTTGCGACTCGATTGCGATTTTAAACAACGCTCAAATCGTCTATTGCGGCAGCCCGCAAGGCTTTAAGAATAAGCATGAAGAAGATAGCTTAGACAAGGCGTTCTTAAGAGAAATTGGAGTCGGCTAAATGAAATACGTAATCATCCAAGCTGGCGGTAGAGGTTCTAGGCTTGAAACACTGACCATCAACAAGCCGAAATGCTTGGTGCCGATAGAAAATAAGCCGTTGCTTTTTCATCTCTTTGAGAAATTCAAGGGCAAAAAATTCATTATTATTTGTGATTACAAAGCGGATGTTTTGGATAATTATCTCAAAACTTTTGCCGACTCTGTTGATTACGAATTGGTTCGTGCAAGCAAGAAGGGAACTTGTTCGGGAATCCAAGATGCGTTGAGGCTGATTCCGGAAGATGAGTCATTTGCATTGGTTTGGTGCGATTTATTATTCGCAGAAAATACCCAAATTCCTGAGAAGATTGACCAAAATTTAGTTGCTCTATCCAAAAGTTTCGAATGCCGCTGGTCTTTTGTTGACGGCAAATTTGTTAAAGTTCCTTCAAAAGAAAATGGCGTGGCGGGATTATTTTTAATTAAGAGTTCGAAAGAAATCGCCGCAGTTTCAGAAGAAGGAGAATTCGTTTTGTGGTTACAAAATAACCAAATTTCCTTCGGTTCTTTTGGCCTTTCTCACGCCAGAGAAATTGGCACGATGCTTTCTTACAACGATAATGATTCAAAAGAAGCGAAGTGCCGCCCATTCAATAAAATGGTCTTTGAGCAAGACCGCGTAACCAAAATACCGGTTAATGAATATGGTAAATCAATCATGGTTGATGAGTTGAATTGGTACAAAAAAGTAACCGATTTGGGCTTTAAAGATGTGCCAAAAATTTTTAGTTTCGAGCCGTTCACGATAGAAAAAATCGACGGCAAAAATGTTTTTGAATATAAAAATTTTACCCTCTCGCAGAAGAAAGAAATTTTACGTAAAATAATTTCCAAAATTAACCACCTGCATCATCTAACGCCAAAGATCGAGGCCAATTACCAAGATTGTTTAGATAATTACGTCAGCAAAACTTTTTCTCGAATTGCCAAAATTAAAAATCTTGTACCTTTTGCAGGTCAAGAATTTATAACGATTAACGGCAAAAAATGTAAAAATATTTTTTACCTCGAAGAAAAATTTTCTGATTTGGTGAAGAGGTATTTTCCGACTGAATTTTATCTCATCCACGGCGATCCAACTTTCTCAAATATAATGATTAGAAATGAGGAAGTTGAACCCGTTCTAATCGATCCACGCGGCTATTTTGGTAGTTCAAAATTCTACGGCGATCAGGATTACGATTGGGCTAAACTTTATTATTCAATTGTCGGCAATTACGACCAATTTAATCGCAAAAACTTTACTCTTGAGATAGTTGAAAATGAAGCTTTGTTGCGCGTTGATTCTAACGACTGGGAAGATTTAGAGGAAGAATTTTTCAAGGTGACTAAGGCTGATAAAATCAAAATTAAAATTCTCCACTCACTAATCTGGCTCTCTCTTACCACTTATGCTTGGGAAGATTACGATTCGGTCTGCGCCTCTTTTTACAACGGCCTGCTTTATCTCAATGAATTGGACTTGTAATGCTAACCCTATCTCCACTTCCAAAAACATGGTTGTTTGATGTTGATGGCACCATCGTTAAGCATAACGGCCACCTGCATGGAGGCGACGAATTGCTTGAAGGTGTTAAAGAATTTTTTGCACAAATTTCTACTGAAGACAAAGTGATTTTGATGACCGCGCGAGAAAAAAAATACGAGAAGCAACTACTCTCCTTTTTAGAAAAAAGCGGCATCAGATATAACCAAATAATTTTCGATTTACCGCAGGGCGAAAGAATTTTGGTAAATGATAAGAAAGATTCTGGCCTCAAAACAGCTCACGCAATCAATAAAGACAGGGATTACAAGTTGGAGATAAATTTCGTGATTGATAAAAATTTATGATAAAAAACTTTCACAAGATGGAAAATCTAATAAAACGAATTCTGGTAAAAGCCCTCTCCAGAAGGGCGTATACAAAATATCTGAAGCACCAAATTAAACTGCGAGAAGACGAAGTGGCGATATTATGTCCTCACAATAGTGGAGAGGCATATCTGATATGCTCAGCGATCGACTCTTTTAAGAAAAAGCATGGTGTCGACAAAGTTATATTGATTGGCGGCAAAAAGTATCATCAGCAAATTTTTGAAATGTTTACTCACCAGATCGATCGGTATTTCTTTCTAGAAGAAGAATACCTCTATCGCCCCAAATACTACTTAGATGTAAAGAAGGGTACCTTCTTCCTTTCCACGAATGGCTTGTGGCACACCCTTATAAATCATGGTATAGCGCATTTTGATGTTTTGAAAATCTGTGCTCACCTAGGAAAAGATGTAGAATTATCTACCCCCTTAATTCAGGAAAAATATCAGATTAGTGCTCAAGATAAATTTGACAGACTATCCCTAACTAAGGGCAAAACGGTATTGATCTCGCCAGAAGCAATCTCTGCAAAATCACTACCAATATCATTTTGGCAGAAAATTTGTGAAAAATTGCGGATAAAAGGTTACGATGTTTTTCTGAATATTATGTATAAGAAAAATGAGATAGAGGGCGTTAAAACTGATTATCTTAATTTTTCAGAAGCATTTCTTTTTGCCCAGATGTGTGGCCATGTAATAGCCTTAAGAAGTGGTTTTTGTGAGGTGATAAGCGGTGCCAATGTCAATTTTCACATCATCTACAACGATTTGAGCCATAGCACTTATAGCATGAAGCCGATCATAAAAAAGAATTTAACCGAATATGTTTTTAATGAGCAGTCTTCGGATGATTTGATTAATGATATTTTAAAATCTTTTTAGAAGTATGACCTTCATTCTAAGGTGCCAAAAAAGTTATTCTCGTATTTAAGACAGTTATTTAAGAAAAGTTTTTAAATGAAAAATTTCTACTCAGGAAAAAAAATCTTTCTCACCGGGCACACTGGTTTCAAGGGTTCGTGGCTCTCGCTTTGGCTTACAATGTTGGGTGCGAAAGTGGCGGGATTTTCGCTAAAAGCTGATGAAGAAAGTTTATTTAACTCGGCGGAAGTTGCGTTGGGGCTAGAAAAATCAATAATCGGTGACATTAGAAATTCTGACGAAATCGCGGCGGCGGTAAAAAATTTTCAGCCGGAAATTATTTTGCATTTGGCGGCGCAGCCCTTGGTGCGCGACTCTTATTTTGATCCGCGAAAAACTTACGAGACTAATGTGATTGGCACGCTCAATGTTTTTGAAGCGGCGCGCAAAGCGGGTTCGGTGAGGGTGATCACAAATATTACCACCGACAAATGCTACGAAAATCGCGAGACTGATTACGCCTACCAAGAAGAAGACGCGTTAGGCGGCTACGATCCTTACTCGTCGAGCAAGGCTTGTGCAGAAATTTTAACTTCTTCTTATCGCCGTTCATTTTTTCAAAAAGAAAATATTCAGCTCGCCTCAGCTCGCGCCGGCAATGTGATTGGTGGTGGCGATTTTTCTATTGATCGAATTATTCCGGATATTTTTCGCGCAATTCGCGCCGGAGAAAAAGTTAAATTGCGCTCGCCAAATTCGATCAGACCTTGGCAGCACGTGCTTGAGCCGCTTTACGGATATTTGCTTTTAACGCAAAATCTTTACGAAAAAGGCGAAGATTTTGCTAAGGCTTACAATTTTGGTCCAAATAAAGATGCGGAGCAAAATGTTGAAATTCTGACTAAAACTTTAATCGAGAAAATTGGAACAGGTTCTTATGAAATAGCTACTGACGCGCAGGATCCTCGCTATTTAGGGGGGATCGAGTCGACGCGTAGCGCGACGATGGGGGGTGCAAAAAACTTACACGAGGCGGGAATCCTTAAATTAAACCATTCTCGCGCCACAAAAGAACTTAACTGGCAGCCAAAATTATCTTTTGAAGAAACGCTTGAATGGACGGCGGAGTGGTACGGGAATTACCTTGAAAAAAAGTCTGATGTAAAAATTTTTACCACCGAACAAATCAGAAAATTCACTGCATGAAATATTACAAAAACCTGCTAACCATTGGTATTCCTGCTTACAATGAGGCGAGGCATATCAAAAAAACGATAGAATCTTGTATTGATCAAGCGGGATTTGTGATCGTTTCTGACAATGCATCAACCGACGATACACAGAAAATTTGCGAAGAATTGGCGCAGAAATATTCAAGCCTAGTTTACATCCGACATGCTGAAAATGTTGGCGGAACGGCGAATTTCAATTTTCTACTCAAGGAGGCGAAGACCAAATATTTTATGTGGATGGGTGGTCATGATTATTTGGATGAAGGATACACCAAGCACATGCTGCACATTCTTGAAAATAGTGATGCTGTTGGTTGCTATCCCGCTTCTCGGGCGATTGATAATGAGGATGTTGAAATCGGCATTTACGACTTTTGGTATGCCAATCGCCTAACTTCTGATTATGCAGCGGAACGCTTATATTGCTTGATCGCTCATCTTCATGAAGTCTCAGCACTTTTTGGAATTTTTCGCACGAAAGTCGCGCAAAAATTTCCGATGAAAGCGATGATCGGTAATGATCACGTTTTTGTTTGCAATATGGCGCGCGAAGGGAAATTAATTTATTCGCCACGCTCGATTTACAATTGGCGTCAGACAAAAATAGAATTGTCTGATGAGGAGCAAGTTAAGGCTTGGCAAAAATCTCTAGGAAATTCTGAGAATAAAATCTTGCCCTCAAGAAAAGAAATGCAGCAAGATCAATTGGGTATTTTGAAGAAGTGTAGTTCTAGGGGATATGGGCTTTTTGCTAAATTCTGTTTAGTAAAAAAAGCCAAAAAAAAATTACAAAAAAGATTCGGTAAATAATGAAGGTAAGAGTAAAAATTAGCGCCGGAAACGTAAGTCTTGCGGCGCAAGATCATTCCAATCCAATGATGAATAAATTTTTGCCGGGGCGCGGAAATCTTTGGAAGAATTGTGAGTTTTTTTACAATGATGCTTCAATTATCGAGGCTGATTATTGGGTTGTGATTGGCGAAAGTTTTATTCACGAAACTTGTCTTTGTCCGAAAGAAAACGTGATTTTTATGGCTTGCGAGCCGCCACAAACAATTCGCTACGACTCTCTATCGCCATTTATTAATCAATTTTATCGCCTCTACGTTTCACACGAACAAGCGAAGCACCCTAGAGTTTACAAGGCGCATTCACCTATGAATTGGTGGGTTGATGCCGGGCATCCAATTAAAAGTGGTGACGATTTCAAAGAATGGAAGGGCGAAGGTTTTGGTTACGACGAATTCAAAAAGATGCGCGAATATGAAAAACCAAAACTGATTTCGGTTTTTTGTTCAAACAAAGTTTATAGTCCTGGGCACAGAGCTCGCCTCGATTTCTGCATTAAAGCCAAAGAACATTTTGGCGATCAGCTAGATTGGTTTGGTGCCGGAGTTCGCGACATGCCAAATAAATGGGACGGCATCGCGCCTTACAAATATCACCTTTCGCTTGAGAATAGCAGTTCCAACGATTATTGGACGGAAAAATTAGCAGACGCTTTCATGGCTGGTGCTTACCCGATTTATTATGGCGCGCCTAATATTCATGATTATTTCGATCGCGAAATGCTCACGCAAATTGACATCAGACATCCAAAAACTGCTTTGGCGATAATTGAAAAAGTGATCGCCGAAAATACTTACGAGAAATCGAAAGATAAAATTTTACAGGCGAAAGATTTGGTGATGGATAAGCATAATCTTTACAATTTAATTTCTGAGATTGTTGCTGCAGATGCAGGTAAATACAGTAAGAAAGAGACGATCTCTCTGAAAAATTGGGATCATTTTCTGGCGCTAAATCCAGATTTTTTAATCGTGAAGAAAAAGAATTTTTTCCAAAGAATGAAAAATTCTCTGCGTAAAAAATTCGTTAAATTACAGTTGGCTTTAACCGACTATTTCCTTTTACTAAAACTTAAGTAACACGTCATCCTGTAAAAGTTCGCCAACTTAAGTTCCGTAATTTATTCCCGATCTTCTCTTTTTCGTCATCCCTGCGCAGGCGGGGATCTAGGAAAGTTCCAGCGCATTGCGAGACCTCCTGGATCCCCGCCTGCACGGGGATAACGCGATACTTTTCGGGGAAATGTTAAAGAACCGAATTGGTGAACTTGCGCGTGGATGACGCTTTCATACCAACTCTAAATTTAAACAAATGATCTCCGTCTCTTACGCCAGAACCGTCTATGGTAAAAAGGAAATTGATGCCGTCGTAAAATGCCTGAAAGAAGGCACGCAAATGGGAAAATATGCGCGCGAATTTGAAGCAAAAATCGCTGCACTTTTTGCAAAAAAACATTGCCTCTACGTTAACTCTGGCTCTTCCGCGCTTTACATTGGTGTTGAAGCTTTTGGTTTTGAAAAAGGTTCTGAAGTAATCACTCCCGCGCTTACATTCTCAACGACTGTCGGCTCTATCGTGAAAGCAGGTTTGATCCCAGTTTTTGTTGATGTTGGTTTTGCTGATTTCTGCATCGATCCGGCAAAAATTGAAGAAATGATTTCGCCAAAAACCGTAGCAATTCTCGCGCCAAACTTGATCGGAAATATTTGCGAATGGGACAAAATTGCCGAGATCGCCAAGAAATATAATTTAAGAATAATCGAAGATTCTGCTGATGCTTTAGGATCAACTCTAAACGGCAAATCAAGTGGTTCCTGGTCTGACATGTCGATCACCAGTTTTTACGGATCGCACATCATCAACTGCGCCGGCAATGGTGGCGCGCTTTGCATCAATGATGAAGAGCATGTAAAAAATTCTAAACTTCTGCGTTCTTGGGGTCGCAGCTCATCAATTTTTGACGAAAAATCAGAAGCAATCGAGAACCGTTTTAACGTTGATATTGACGGAATTAATTACGACGCAAAATTTGTTTTTGAATCTATCGGCTATAATTTAGAAGGCTCTGAAATCGGTGCAGCATTTGGTCTCGAACAGCTTAATGATTTGGAAAATAACATCGATACGCGTCGTAAAAATTACCAAACACAAACAAACTTTTTCAAAAAATATGAAGAGTTTTTTACGCTGCCAGAAGAGACAAAAAATACACGCACTGGCTGGTTAGCTTTTCCAATTATTGTTAAAGATTCAGCGCCTTTCGAACGTCGCGACTTCCAAATTTTCTTAGAAAAAAGAAATGTTCAAACTCGCGTTCTTTTTACCGGAAATATTACACGTCAGCCTGGTTTTAAAAATATTGAAATGCGCAAAGCTGCAAATCTCGCTAATTCCGATAACGTGATGCGAGGCGGCACTTTGCTTGCTTGTCACCACGGCCTAAATGAAGAGATGATCGCGCATATGCATTCGACAATCAGTGAATTCCTGTCGCAATATTAAGTTCAAAAATTCTCCAATTATGAAAGACATCATCAATCAAATGATTCTGACCGCTGGGCCTTCAATTACTCAGAAAGAAATTGAGTATGGGGCTGACGCTATCAAGAACGGCTGGAACATGCATCATTCCGATTACATCAAAAAATTCGAAACCAAATTTGGCGAATATGTCGGAACGAAGCATGCGATTGCTACCTCAAGTTGCACTGGAGCGATGCATTTGACGATGATTGCTCTTGGTTATGGTCCGGGAGATGAGATTATTCTTCCTGAAATTACTTGGATCGCCACGGCGGCGGCGGTGAAATACGTTGGAGCAACTCCTGTATTTTGTGATGTTGATCGCGCTTCTTGGACGATGTGTCCAGAGTCTTTAGAAAAGGCGATCACGCCAAGAACGAAAGCTATTATGCCGGTTCACATTTATGGGCATCCTTGCGATATGGAGCCAATCTGGGCCTTGGCAAAAAAGCATAATTTGATAATTATTGAAGATGCTGCGCAATCAATTGGCGCGGAATATAAAGGTCAAAAAACCGGAAGTTTGGGTGACGTTGGTGCTTTTAGCTTTCAAGGCGCTAAGGCAATCGTAACTGGTGAAGGTGGAATCTATGTTTCCAATAATGATGAAATTAACGAGAAATTTAAATTCTATTGGGATCAAGGTCGAGATCCAAAAAGAACTCTCTATAACCTTGACATTGGCTATAAGTATAAAATGTCTAATGCTCAAGCAGCTATTGGTTTGGCGCAGATTGAAAGGGTTGAAGAAATTGTTGAGCGCAAGATTCAGATTTTCAAATGGTATCAAGAAAGATTGGGCGATTTATCCGATCTAATTGCACTTAATGCACAAAAGCCTTGGGCAAAAAATATCTATTGGATGAGCTCAATTGTGCTTGAGGAAAAAGTGAAATTTTCGCGCGATGAATTTATAGGAAAGTTGAAAGAGAGAATGATTGATTCTCGTCCAATTTTTTACCCTTTGAGTTCGTTGCCAATGTTCTCGAAAGTTGATAATAAAGATGCTTATCACGTAGGCTTACGCGGCATTAACTTACCAAGTGGTCACAATAGAACTGAGGAAGAAGTAGATTATATCTGCTCTCACGTTCGTGATATTTTGGGCGCGAAATCAAAAGACAAAAAGATTTCAGGATTTTTAGAATATCGTGAAAAAGTTGAAGTAACCCTTAAAACCAATAAAACAGATGGTTCAACTGAGATGGAAATTAAAGATGGGGGCAAAGTTGTCGGAAAATTAATTCCAATCACTGCCGCAACTTTAAAGGATGATGCAAAAATCACTCTTTTAACCAATTGGCGCAAAGAGAGCCAGCACGCCTTCCCGTCGCAATTTAAAGTTACTTTCGAAGGAACAAAAGCTTGGACTGAAAAACAAGTTTTAGAACAAACAGATCGTATTTTATATTTTGTTGCTGATGAAAAAAATCAGCTGATTGGACATGTAGGGCTATTCAGATTCGATTATCAAAAGCAAGCTTGCGAGCTTGATAACATTATCCGCGGCGTTAATGGCACTGCTAAAGGCTTGATGACTTTAGCCTGTCAGAGAATTATTGAATTTGCTAAGAAAGAATTGCAGATCAGTAAAGTCTATTTGCGTGTTTTTGCTGATAACCAATCAGCGGTAAATATTTACAACAATATTGGCTTTGCAGAAATCATTCGCATTCCGCTGCGCAAAGAAGAAAAAGACGGAAATGTTTTTTGGAAAGAGGTTATTTCTGATCCATATTTTGTGGCAGAGAAATATTTTGTGACAATGAAATTAAAATAAGATGAAAGCAGTAATCCTTGCCGGTGGCCTTGGCACAAGACTTAGCGAAGAGACTGGTCTTAAGCCAAAGCCGATGATTGAGATTGGCGGAAAGCCGATTTTGTGGCACATTATGAAAATTTATTCAGCTCACGGCATCAAAGAATTCGTGATTTGCTTGGGTTACAAGGGCTACGTGGTGAAGGAATATTTCGCTAACTATTACCGCCACATGTCGGACATCACTTTTGATTTGGCTAACAATACTCAAGTTATTCACAACAACTCTTCAGAAGATTGGAAAGTGACTCTGGTTGAAACTGGTGAGCACGCGATGACTGGCGCGCGCATCAAAAAAATCCAAAAATATATTGGCGACGAAGATTTCTGCCTGACTTACGGAGACGGTGTTTGCGACGTCAATATTTCGGAAGCGATTAAATTTCATAAATCGCATGGCAAGGCTGCAACCCTTACCGCAGTAAAGCCAGCGGGAAGATTTGGTGTCTTAGAATTATCTGACGACGAAGAAACTGTGCTCAATTTTCATGAAAAACCTTCTGGCGACGGCAATTACATCAATGGTGGATTTTTTGTTTTTTCGCCGCAGGTTTTTGATTATATTCCAAATGGCGAGGAGGTGATTTTAGAACAGGAGCCATTAAGAAATATGGTTAAAGCCAATCAGCTTCTTTCCTTCAAGCACGAAGATTTTTGGTATGCAATGGATACTCAGCGCGACAAAATTCATCTCGAAAATTTATGGTCTGCGGGCAAAGCGCCGTGGAAAATCTGGTAGTAAAAAATATGAATTTCTCCGACGAAATTAGAAAAATTGTCATCAAAAACTCTAAAGTGGCCGGAGTTGGGCATATTGGCTCAGCCCTTTCCATTGCTGATTTGATTGGTGTTTTGTATCAGGATGCAATCATAATTGATGACCCAAAGAATCCTGAGCGAGATCGTTTTGTTTTATCAAAGGGTCATGCCGTTTTAGCGCTCTATGCCGCTTTGTTTTTGAAAGGTTTATTGAGCAGAGAAGAGCTCGATAGCTACTGTGTTGATGGTACGAGAATTGCTGTTCACCCAAAACATTTTGTACCTGGAATTGAATTTACAACTGGCTCATTAGGGCAGGGCATTACTTTCGCAACTGGTGCAGCTTTGGCAGCAAAAATTCAAAAAAGTAATCGCAAAATTTATTGTCTAATTAGCGACGCTGAACTTGACGAAGGTTCTTTCTGGGAAGCGATTTTATTTGCCGCGCATCACAAGCTAAATAATCTCTGCATTATTCTTGATCTCAACGGGCAACAGGCTTTGGGCTTTACTGATCAAGTAATTAATATTTCTGATGTTGCACAAAAAATAAAAACTTTCGGATTTTTTGTTGAGGAAATTAATGGCCATGATCAAGAAAAAATTAGAACTACTTTGAAAAAATTCATTGAACAAAAAATTGATCAGCCAACTTTCATTTCCGCTAAAACAATTTCCGGGAAAGGTGTGTCATTCATGGAGAAATCAATTCCTTGGCATTACAAATCAATGAATGAGCAGGAATATCAACAAGCCATGCAGGAGTTGAATGCGTAACGATTTTATCAAAAAATTAATTGAGCTCGCAAAAACAGATCAGCGCATTGTTTTACTCACTGCAGATTTAGGTTTTTCTGTTGTTGAAGAATTCCAAAAAAACTTTCCTGATCGTTTTTACAACGTCGGAGTTTCTGAGCAAAATATGGTCGGCATTGCAACTGGCTTAGCTAAAGATGGCTTCATTCCTTTTGTTTATTCTATCTCGCCATTCGTCCTTTTGCGCCCTTTTGAATTTATAAGAAATGGCCCAGTTTTTCATCGTTTGCCAGTAAGATTTGTTGGTATCGGTTGCGGATTTGAATATGGCCTTCTGGGTTCAACGCACCATTTGCTTGAAGATGTTGCTTTAGTCAGATCTCAGCCGGGCTTTATGTATGTTGCTCCGAGCAATGATGTTCAATCTCCGCAAGCGTTAGAAAAAACTTATCAATATTCTGGCCCAATTTTTTATCGCATTGGTAAAGGCACGACAAAAATTTTAGCGGAGCAAACAGAGTTCGATCCACATAAATTACAAATTGTGCAAAGTGGCAAAAATTTAATTTTACTCTCTCTTGGAACTATTGGCGCAGAAGCCGAAATTGCCGTTAAAAATCTGCTGCAAAAAAATATTAAAATCACTTTCGCGATGATCCCAACTTTTGAAAAAGAAGTTTTGGAAGAGATCAAAAATCTACTCAAAAAACATCAGAATGTGATTACGCTCGAAGCTCACTACGCCAATGGCGGAATTGGCTCAATGATCGCTGAAATTATTGCTGAAAATTCACTTAACTGTAAGTTAAAAAGAATGGCAGTTGAATCTTTATCTGATGGTTTTTACGGCAGTGAAAAATTTTTATATCAGAAAAATTTATTATCTTCAAAAGCAGTTGAATCAGAGGTTCTGAAACTTCTTAACTAATCCCAAAAGATTACGCCATGAAATCAGAAATCATTTTACCGCAAATCCAAATCAGTCGCACTCTGCCATCAAATTATTCTGGGCCGAGAACTTATTTGGGGAAAACGAGCGAAGTAAAATTAATCGATTACGGCAAGGCTTACGTGAATCTCGACAATCTTATTTTTCGTGGATTACGCTTGATGAAAGAGTCGCGCCCTGATTTTTCAAAGAGCTTTTACTGCCTCCAAAAAATATTAGTTCATCTCTATTTCAAGAGCAAAATCATCGACTTGAAAGATGCGCCGGTACTTGTTATTGCTGATGGTGCGTCACCTTATCTTTATCACTGGTTGTGTGATAATTTGGTAAGAGCTTATTTGGCGAAGAGGCATTATAAAAATGATTTTAAGGTGGTGCTGCCGAAGAATTTTTATGAGGCTGATTTTTGTTTAAAATCTTTGGAGATGATGTTGTCCAAGTCAGAAATTCTTCATTACTTCGATTTTTATCTTTCAAATCAGTACGTAAAAAATTCAAAACCCGATCCAGAAATGTACGACAATCCGATCGCCAGAATGATTCTTAAGTCACAAGAAGCTTTGATCTGTGTTCCGAGGTAAAAAAATAGTTGCTTATAGATCTGAATCAGAAGCTTCAACTTTTGAAATACCTTCGGCAAAAATTAGCTTTTTTTGGAAAAGTCTCGTGAATATATTTTTCCGCCTTTTGATCACGAATAATATAAGACACTCTGAAAAACCCACCCCCACAATCCAAAACCCAACAATTTTTTTTCAAATAAATCTTAAAAAATACCCAAACATTTCCTTACAATAAAGTGAGTTGGAACCAGTATTAACCTAGCTTATAAGCTATCTGAACTCAGTCTTTTTTAAGGAATTTTTGGGAAATTTGTGGCTCAACTCTCATTTTTATCAATCGCTCTAAACAAGAAAAAACTTCGTTGTGAGAAATTCTTGGATGAGATGTTGAAAGTCGTTCCTTGGGCAGTGCTCGTTTCTGAAATCCAACCTTACTACGTTGGCACTCAAGATTCTGATAAAAATAAAAACCAAGATGCTAACAGTGTTGCATGTAAAGGCGGCAGGCCGTCTTTCCCGCTAGAGCTAATGCTAAAAATTCACTGCTTACAGCAATGGTATAATCTCAGTGATCCAGGTGCGGAAGATGCGATTTATGATCGGACGAAACCACCATCCTCAACTTCCGTCCCCTCCTAGAAAAGCATAATCTCTCCGAGGCAATATTTGATGCCGTAAATCACTTCCTTGAAGAAAAGAATCTGCTGGTCAAAGAAGTGACATCACTTGATGCCACACTAATAGACGCTCCAACCAGCACCAAGAACAAAGACAAATCTCGTGATCCAGAAATGAGTTCTACCAAGAAGAACAATCAATGGCATTTTGGAATGAAGGTGCATATCGGGGTTCAATCACGGGGTAAGCCATTGGTTCACAGCATTTTGGCATCAAGAGCTAAAGAACATGACTTTGTTACAACCTACGATCTTCTTCACGGTGAAGAGACTGACATTTTTGGAGATAAAGCTTACTACGATTGCGCCCTCAAGCAAGCCTGTAGGCAACAAGGAGTTTTCTACGGGATTGCCAATAAAGCTAAATCCAAACGCCCGCTCTCAACTAAACAAAAGAAATCAGCAATTCTCGTCAGTAAGAGCCAAGTTTGAGCATCCTTTCTAGGTCATCAAATGCATCTGGAATTAACGCAAGGTCAGATATCGCGGACTAAAGAAAAACATAGGACAGCTTAACACTTTATTCGCATTATCGAATTTGTTCATGATTCGTAAGCAACTTCTATCAATACCAATTCACGTCTGAACAATGGATGATTGCGTCCTACGTACACAATCATCCACAAAGAATCACAAAAATAACAAAATTAGCCAAAATATCGACTGATTTTGGAAGAAAATTATGAAAGAAACTGAGAGAATTTTTTAGATTTGAAAAATTTAGGAAATCTTAGTTGTGGGTTGAGGAGTTTTTGTGTTATTCAGAGTGTTCTATAAGCAAAATATATTTTTTGACGACTAAGAAAGTCGAAGGCTTTTGTTTAAAAAATATGTATTGATTTTAAGTCGATGTATGTAGATTTTGCGAATATATTGAAACTAATTTTCCTTTAAAATGATCAAACCGGAGACCTACCTAGTTACTGGTGCAGCCGGATTTATCGGAAGCCATTTTGTTATAAAAATTATTAATCTCGGTCACAAGGTTGTGGTGCTGGATGCTTTGACCTATGCAGGAAATCTAGATAATTTATCTTCAATTAAAGATTCTTCATCTTTTAAATTCGTGAATGGGGATATTTGTGATGAAGGTCTGATAAGTAAGATTTTATCTGAAGAAAAAATCGATTATTTGGTGAATTTTGCGGCGGAGTCGCATGTGGATAATTCAATTGAATCACCAAAAGATTTTATTCAAACCAATATAGTTGGGACTTATAACTTGCTCGCTTGCGCCCTTAGTTATTGGAAGCATTTAGGTGCAGGAAATAAGAAAAAATTTCGGTTTTTGCATGTATCAACCGATGAAGTCTATGGCTCCTTGGGGGAGGGTGATCCAAAATTTAATGAAGAAAATCCTTATCGTCCAAACTCGCCTTACTCTGCTTCCAAAGCTGCTTCGGATCATTTAGTACGCGCTTGGTTTGAAACTTATGACTTACCTACAATCGTCACTAATTGCTCAAATAATTTTGGGCCACATCAACATCATGAAAAACTTATTCCGACGATAGTAAGATCGGCTTTGGCTGATAAAATTATCCCGATTTATGGTAACGGTAAAAATATTCGCGATTGGATCTTTGTAAAAGATCATTGTGACGGTCTTTACAACGCTCTTAAGAAAGGGCTAGTGGGCCAAACTTATTGTTTTGGTGGTGAATGCGAAAAAACAAATATCGAAATTGCTGAAAAGATTTGTGGGATTTTGGATCAACTAAAGCCGCGTGCGGATAAAAAATCTTATCTAGCACAGATTAAATTCGTGCAGGACCGCCTAGGGCATGACAAGCGCTATGCGATTGACAATAGTAAAGTTGCAAGAGAGTTGGGATATGCGGTTTCTAAATCCTTTGATGAGCGTCTCGAAGAAACAGTGATGTGGTTCTGTCAAAATTTAAATTCTTGATGAAGGCCAATCTAACCATCATTATTCTAACCTATAACAGTTCCCACGTAATCAAAAACTGTTTAAGTAATCTTAACTGCGATAAGTACAAGGTCGTGGTTGTTGATAACGCTAGCAAAGACAACACAGTTGAACTCGTTAAGGCGGACTTTCCAAAAGTGCAGTTGATTCAACTCGCGAAAAATTTTGGCTATGGACGAGGAAATAATGTTGCCTTACGTCAAGTTGAGACCGAATTTGCTTTGGTTTTAAATCCCGATGCCTTGATTTCTGAAGATAGTATTGACGTAGTTTTGCAAGAGATAATAGTAAATGAAAAGGTTGCAGTTGCGGGTCCATTAATTTTGACGCAAGCCAGTATTTCTGATGAAGCCATCAACATCGCGAAGGCTAAAATAGAAAAAGATTTTTCTACCATCAGAGATATATATTACAAAAAAGTAGGTAACGGTTTTGATAGTAGATTTATCAGCGGCGCCTGCATTTTTCTGCGCATGCATGTTTTTCAAAAACTTGTGTTTTTCGACGAGAAAATTTTTCTATTTTACGAAGACGATGAGATCTGTTTGCGCGCAAAAAGAAATGGTTATGAAAATTTGACCGTGCCACAAGCAGTTGTTTGCCACGTTGGTGGCTCATCTTCAAAGAAAACATTGCGAGAAATTTATCGCAGAGATTGGCATTTAAAAGGCTGGTCAAAGCTTTATTGGAAAAAGGTGCGTAGGGGGAAATTTAGTGCAAAAAAATCATCGCTGAGATTGACTTGTTATTATTTTATAAGATTTTTGACGTCATTAATAAAGCTTGATTCTGAGGCTGCGGCGAAGAATATCGGTGCTTGCGCTGGATCCTTATCTTTTTTGGTCGGATTTGACTCTTTCAAGAAGGATAATACTCCAAGAGGATAACTAAAACTTATATGAATTTCAAAGTCGAAACTAGCCAACTTGAGGGGCTAAAAATTATTACTCCAAAAGTCTTCAACGACAGTCGGGGGTTTTTTTATGAGTCGTATAAATCTTCCACCTTCAAGGAGATGGGTCTTGTCGACGATTTTATTCAGGCAAATCAATCATTTTCTTACAAAGACGTAGTACGCGGTTTGCACTTTCAAGTTGGAAAATCAGCGCAAGCGAAGTTGGTTAGATGCTTGCGCGGTGAAATTCATGATGTGGCTGTCGATTTGCGTAAGAATTCACCTACCTTTGGAAAATCTTTTGGCATTAACTTGTCGCATAAAAATCGCGTGATGTTTTACATTCCGATTGGCTTCGCCCACGGTTTTTCGGTTTTATCGGATGAGGCGGATGTCTTATATAATGTTTCTGGCGGCGAATATGATCCAGAGGCAGAATCGGGAATTCGCTTTGATGATCCTACTCTAGCGATTAGCTGGAAAGTGAACTACCCAATTGTTTCGGACAAAGATCGTGATTTGCCATTTTTTAACGATTCACAAAACTTTTTTTAAAATGACAAAAACTGTTTTGATTA
>CAMBFP010000003.1 GCA_945865745.1 Rhizobium sp. Q54
GTGCTCTTTCTTTTTGATAAGAAGCAGCAGAAAGCTCTTCAATCACCACTTCACGAACTTCTGCTTTTGCTGCTTCTAACCTTTTTTCTACTGAGGGATTTGAGGAATCATGAGATTCTTCTCTTCCTGATCTTATGCGATATTCTCGATATCTGGATATACTCTCTGCACTTGCCGCTTCTTTATCAGAATAATTATCTTCAACAATTACTTGAGAACCTTTCACGGTAGTTACTTCAATACTATCAAGCACTGACCCTCCTTCTAAGGGATCTGGAGCACCTATAGACAATGCTTCTAATTCTTCTTCGGAAAGTTTCTTTTTTTCTTCACCAACAAAACTTGCGAAAGGATTCTCTGATGGCACTGTTTCTTGTTTGGAAGCTGCAACAGAAGAACTATCCATCAATTCTTGTAATTCTTCCCCAGTCTCTGGTTCTTCTCCTAATTCTAATAAACTTGAAGGACCTAAATTAGCTCCAGCTCCCCCCGTGCTAGCTTGTAAATCTTCTTTTGCAGCTTCTAGCGTTTTCATCTTTTCCTCAGGATTTTCTTTGGCATGATTCTCTGGTAGCACTTCTTCTTTGTTAGCTCTAACAACAATCGATTCTTTTAATCCTTCCCCCCCAGTCTCTGTTTGTTCTTTGAGAGCTTCTTCTGGTCCTAATGGACTTGAAGGTAAATTTCCATTTCCCACCGTGATAGCTTTTACAGCTTCTTCTACAACTTTTAGCGTTTTCTTACTTTCTTTAAGATCTGTAATGCCATTTTCAGCAAATTTAGATGCAGCCCCGCCGACAATAGTTGGTTTCTTTATAGCATTTTCATGATCTGCTGCTGTTATTTCCCGCTGTGGCGGCTCCATAAACTTTTTCCAAGCCTCTGCATATTTTTGCACATCTGGATCGTTGAAAATTTCTGGCTTCTCCTCTTCAGGTTTGTGCCCCATATCCCAAGTATAAGCAAGAAATCCAATCGCTAGAATTACGCCAAGTGGAGGAGCAACTGCCAGAGCCAAAGTAAGAGCTCCTGCCGCCTTGAGTGCATCTGGCATAATTTCCATTGCACTATCCCGATTGGCTTCTTTTTCATCCCTGATCCTCTGTTCTTCTTGAGTTAATTCTCTTCCTTGTTCTTCGGATGTTAATGAGGCGGTCGGTAATCTTCCCCCTTCAATAGGAGGAGCTGCTGGAGCCAAATCAGGAGGAGTTGGCGTCATTTCCCCTGCTTTACCCAAACCATCTGCTTTTTCTTCTTCGATAAGGACTGGAAAAGATTCCTTAAAACCAGAGTTAATTGCATCAACCGCAGCTTCATTTTCTCCGCATGATGAAGTTGCCTTACGAACCGCCTCAAGGATTGATAGAGCAATGTCTTCCTTAGGATCTTTTTTCATAGGTCCTTCCTCGCCAAGAAAGCCAAATGCTGCTATTAGAGAATTAAGTATCGCTGAATTATTTGGGAGATATTCTGGACCTATACCAAGAATTTTCGTTGCGGCGTTGGCAAAGGTCTTTAATCCAGAATCATTTATCCCTCCCCCTATTTTTTGAATATCAGCAATTTTTTCTTCATTATTTTTACCAGCTTCGCCTTCTGGCAGATCTCCTGGAGATAAGACTTTAGTCATTTCTTCAAAAGCTTCTTTTACTCCTGAAGCGAATGTAATTAAATCTGGAGATGCTGCCTCCGCCATTGCCCTAGCTCTTTTAACAATTTCTGGGTTTATTGAGGGAATTTCAGCTGGAGCAGTTTCTGGTTCTGTGAGTTCTTTAGGATCTTCTTCTGTAGCGTCGGACGGCATTATTTCTACCTGTAAATTGGTGGGTGATAGAAGACTCGAACTTCCGACCTCTACGATGTCAACGTAGCGCTCTAACCAACTGAGCTAACCACCCTTAAATTTTTGATTTTAGATTTTTGACTCTAAGTTTATCTCGAGTTTACCAAATAAAAAACCTGCAATCAAAAATCCAAATTAATTCAATGAAAGCAATCCTTCTTTTAAGTGGCGGACTTGATTCAGCAACGGTTGCAGCAATCGCCAAAAAATCTGGATTCGAAATCTACGCGTTGAGTTTTGATTACGGACAGCGTCACAAAACCGAGCTTGAATCAGCAAAAAAAATCGCCGAGCTCAGTGGGTTTGCTGAACATAAAATTGCCAAAATTGATTTAAGAATTTTTGGCGGATCTGCCTTAACTTCTGATATCCCAATGCCAACAGTGCCAAGCATTGCGATCCCAATCACTTATGTTCCAGCCCGCAATACCATCTTTCTTTCTTACGCACTTGCCTACGCCGAAGTGGTGGGTGCTTTTGATATTTTTGTTGGAGTGAATGTTGTTGATTACAGCGGCTATCCAGATTGTCGTCCGGATTTTATTCGCGCTTTTGAAAAACTGGCAAATCTTGCGACTGCCGTGGGCGTTGAAGGGAAGGGTGAATTTAAAATTCACGCGCCGCTGATTAAAATGAGTAAAAAAGAAATCATCGAAGCGGGAATTAAACTTGGAGTTGACTATTCTCAGACTCATTCCTGTTACGATCCAATTATGAGAGATGAAAAGATTTATGCTTGCGGCAAATGCGAGTCCTGCCAATTACGTCTCGCTGGTTTTGCTTCGGCTAATTTGAGTGATCCAATTTATTATTTTTAAAATCATGAAAAAATTTTCTCACCATCAAAAGGCCTTCTCTCTCGTGGAGTTGTCTGTGGTTATTTTAATCATTGGAATCTTGATTGCTGTGGTTTCACAGGGGACTGATTTGTTAGCTGCTTACAAAAAAACAGCTGCCCAAAAACTTACTAAAACATCAAGAGTTTCTAGTGTTGGTGGTTTGGTTTTGTGGTATGAAACTAGTTTAGATGAAAGTTTTTCAGATTCTGATGAAGTTGATGGTGTGGTGGTTTCGCAGTGGGGCGATGTTAATCCGCAGAACTCAATAAAATTAAACGCCAAGGCCGGACAGAAGACGGATAGCGCTCAGATTACTTACAATGTTGCTTCGGGTGGAACTAGCGCAAATACAAGTGGCCCGACTTATGTTGAGAATGGCATTAATAATCTTCCTACTTTGCGATTCACTAATAATGGCACCAGCGCTTACAGATATCTCGCTGTGGATAAGCAAATGAGCAACATACCAAATGACAGCATGACGTTGTTCTTGGTGATGCGTTACCGCAGTGGTGCAGGATTTTTTGTGGATAGAGTTTGTAACATTGGAGGTGTGCCTAATAGCAATTGCAGCCTCACTCCTCAGCAAGGAAATCCATCATTTGAATTGCACCTGCAATCAGATGGGTCTCTAAGTCCTTACATCAGGTCTAATGGTGCAAATTTCCCCAGTATTAATGCTGCTGGTTGGGATAGTGGATATAATTTGTTATCAGGAAAAGATTATGTTCTTACCCTACAAAGGGATTATGGAGGAAGTTTTACACTTTACGTGAATGGCAATTCAACTTACTCTGGCGGCATTCCAAGTAAGGTGGATGATGGTGCGGCAATTAGTCTCGATCCTTTTAAGATAGGGCGTCATACCTCAGACAATGGCGAAAATACAGATTTCGACATGTCTGAATTTATTTTCTTCTCAGGTCCGATGAGAGTTAATAGTCGCAAAGAAATCGAAGATTATCTCGGCAAAAAATATAACATTGCGATCACTCATTAACTAATTTTTTACCCACTTGAATGACGAGGTTAATCTTATCTCGTCACAAATTTACTCATCTAGTTGATCGATATAGCCACTAATCACATCAAGCCCAGCCTGCCAAAATTTCGCATCAGCAATCGATAATCCAAAAGGCTCAAGCATTTCTTTGTGATGCTTAGAGCCTCCAGCAGCAAGCATTGCCAAATATTTCTCTTCGAAGTTTTTCACTTTTCCTGATTTATAAATTCCATAAAGTGAATTCACCAAACAATCACCAAATGCGTAAGCATAAACGTAAAAAGGAGAATGAATGAAGTGTGGAATGTAGCACCAGAAAAAGCGATATTCTTCGTCAAATTTAAAAGCTGATCCGAGACTTTCTTTTTGAATATCCATCCAAAATTTACAGAGCTGCTCAAGTGAGATCTCTTCGTTTTTTCTAGCCGCGTGCACTTTAGTTTCAAATTCCAAAAAGGCGATTTGACGAACTACAGTGTTGATCATGTCTTCAACTTTTGCGGCGATAATTAATTTTTTCTTCTCTGAATTTTTCTCGTTTTTAAGAATTTTTTGGAAAGTTAATTGCTCGCCAAAAACTGAAGCAGTTTCTGCAAGAGTAAGTGGAGTGCCAGCCATCAAAGCCCCTTGAGCGCGCGCTAGATATTGATGCACGCCATGTCCAAGTTCATGCGCTAAGGTCATCACATCGCGAGTTTTTCCTTGGTAATTCATTAAAATGTAGGGATGAACCGAGGGAACACAGGAGTGAGAAAATGCACCTGAATCCTTGCCAGATCTGACTTTAGCATCGATCCAATTTTTCTTAAAAAATATTTCACCGATCTTTCTCATCTCCGGAGAAAATTCTTCGTAAGCCTCTAGAACTAAGTTCTTAGCGCTTTCCCAAGGAATAATTTTATTTTCAGCTTTGCTTAATGGCGCGTTACGATCCCAATAATTCATCACTTTTTTGCCAAGCATTTTGGCCTTAATCTTGTAGTAGCGGTGCGAAATATTAACGTAATTTTTCTTCACCTGATTCACCAAAAGATCAACAACTTCATCCTCAACAAAATTACTTAGATTTCTTGCTGATATTGGCTTTGCAAACCCTCGCCACTCATCTTCAACCGCCTTGTCTTTGGCTAAAATATTGGTGATAAAAGCAAAAGTTTTTGAATTTTCTTCGAAGGTTTTTCCGATTGATTTCGCCGCATCTTTTCTAATTTTTTCGTCAGGGTTGCTGAGTAAATTAAAAATTTCTTGCGACGACAAAACTTTGCCACGGTAAGAAAATTTTAGATTACTAACAGTCTCATCAAATAAGCGTACAAAGGCATTGCGGCCGCTAATATTTTTTTCTAAAGAGAATTTTTCTAACTCATTTGAGAGTTGATATTTTTTGAAAGCACGACTGTCGCGAATGAAGGGTTGATATTTTTTTAACTCCGAACTTTTTAGTTTCTTTTCGTCAATTTTGTTGAGCTCTAGGGTAAAAAAAATCAGCTGCGATTCAAATTTGCTCAGCGTTTCCGAGGTGTTTTGATAGAAAGAAATATTTGCCTGATTCGATAAATCAGCGGCGTAAATCAAGTAAGAATAGCTAGAAATTTTGCCGATTTGCTCGGAGATTTTTTCATAAGTTTCAATTGCCGTAAAAAGCTGAGAAGCGCTGAGTTTGCTGACTTTACCAACAAAATCCTTAGAAAATTTTTCACTCGCTTTCTCGATATTTTTTATTTCGAGAGAAATTTTTTTGTCTTTTGGTGAAGAGTAAAAATCTGAGAGATTCCACTCCGGAACATTTTTTAAATTTTTCATTTTGATTTAATTTTTCTTGTCCTCTCTTTTTTGGGGACAAAGAAGATTTAACTATTTTTTGAAGATCGCCACCAGCTCTAAATGGTTGGTAGCGTAAAATTGATCGATGGCGGTGAGATTTTTAATTTTGAACCCAGCGTCAATTAAAATCTTAGTATCGCGCTTAAAACTTTCTGGATTACAGGAGACGTAAATCAAATTTTTTAATGACGATTTAGCAATTTCTAAAATCTGTGGAGATCCGCCATTTCTGGGCGGATTAATAATTGCTAGGTCGAACAACTTTAATTCTCTTGCGGTGATCGGTGAAGAAAAAACATCGCGAACCAGGCCTTTTATTCTGCTTCCTAAATCATTTTCAGCCGCGTTTTTATTGAGCATATCAATCATCTTTTGACTTCCTTCAAAGGCGGAAATCGATTTTACTAAATCGTGAATAGCAAAAGAATAAGCGCCAAATCCCGAGTAAATATCGACGACATGAATTGGTTGCAAAATTGAACTGCGAATAATTTTAATAATATTCTCAAGTCCTAACCGGGTTGCTTGTATGAAGATGTCAGAATCTAAATTGATTTTAAAATCTGTAAAAAAAATCTGATTTTTTCTGAGTAAAAAAATTGGCGATATGCTGTCTTTAACTCGACTGGAAATGTTGAGATTTTTTTCTTTGGCAAAAGCGATTAATTTTTGAATCTGTGAAAAATTTGGCTCTTTTTTTGCGGTTAACACAAGATCTAGGCCATTGTCAAATAAGGTTACCGTAGCTTGAGAGTAAAAATTTTGTTCCTGAGTTTTTAGAAAATGTTTTAGTGGTAAAATCAGTGCTGAAATTTCTTTTTCAGCCGAGGAATCATCTTCGATTTCAATTAAGTTGTGAGATTTTTCGGCGAAAGATCCGAGGCGATTTTTTCCATCAATTTGAAAAGTTACTTTGCGGCGTGAATAGCCGCCAATCGAGATCCAGCTAATGTCGGCACAATAGTCACCTAATAGTTCACGTAGAGAATCTTTTTTAAACTGAGGGAATTGCGTCATTCTTTTTTCTGCGAAGTATGTGTGCTTTAAGTAGGATATCCAAGCTTCCAGAGAAGTAGGAGGTGATTAAGTAAATGATTAAACCGACTGCGATCATCGTGACTAATTCTGCTATTCTGCCTAGTTCGTCATTTTTAGCAAATAACTCACGAAGCAAGTAAAGAGTAAGTGCCATGGCAAGAGCGGGAATAAAAATTAGAACAAATTTTTTGACGAAATTTTTCTCGAAACGGAAATGTTTTTTCTTAATTAAACTGGTGATAAGTAAGGTGAGATTGAAATAGCTAGAGATCACCGAAGCAAGCACGATGCCGATATAGCCGAAATTCATCGAGAAGAAAATTACATTGAGTAGGGCATTATTGATTAGGCAAATAAAGGCAATATTCATAGGCGTTTTAGTGTCGCCACGCGAGAAGAATGATGGCTCCATAACCTTCACCAGAACGTAAGAAGGCAGGCCAAAAGAGTAGAACATCAAGGCTTGGGCAACAAAAAAACTTTCCTTTGAAGTGAATGCTCCGCGTTCAAAAAGCGAAGAGATGATTGGATAAGAAAGTACGGTGAGAGCAAGAGTGGCGGGTATTACCAAGATCATTCCCACCTCCAGTGCCATGTTTTGTAACTTAATCGCTTCGTCAAATTCGTGCGATTTTATTTTGCGCGAAAGAGCGGGAAGTAAGGCGATGCCAATCGCGATTCCAATCATCGCCAGAGGTAGTTGGTTGATGCGATCAGCGTAATAAAGATAAGAAACTGCGCCAGAAATCATGCTCGCGAATATTGAATCGACCAACAAGTTGATTTGCATGACATTGGCGCCAATCACTCCTGGCACTAGTTTCCGGAAGAATTTTTTGATGTCGGAATTGATCGTAGGAAAATTTGGATAAACCAAAAACCCGGCTTTGATGGTGAAGAAAAGCAGCCAGAGAAATTGTAAAATTCCGGCGATGAAAACACCCCAGGAAAGTGCGTAGGCGTAGTTTGGAGCGATTGGTCCAAAAACAAAAACGGAAGCGATTAATGTTGCGTTTAAGATGATTGGTGAAGAGGCGGGAACGGCGAATTTATTTAATGAGTTCAGAATTCCTGAGCATAAAGAAACCAGTGAAATGAAGATTAAATAAAAAATTGTGATGCGCGAAAGATTGATGAGAAGACTAGATTTTTCTGGGTCGCTGAAGAATCCGGGAAATAAAATTTTCATGAAAGTTGGCATGAAAATTTGGAAGAGGATGGTGAAGAAAAGTAGAGCGTAAAAAAGTATCGAGAAAATATTTCTGACAAAAAATTTCTCATCTTCATCAGTTTTTTTATCTTGCAGCTTCTCGATGAAGATTGGCACAAATGCTGAGTTGAAGGCGCCTTCGGCAAATATGCGGCGGAAGAAATTTGGTAAACGAAATGCAGCGAAAAATGCATCTGATAACATGCTAACGCCGACATATCGTGCGATCAAAATGTCGCGCACAAAACCAAGAATGCGCGAGAGAGAAATGAAGAAAGAGATTGTGAAGATTGAGCGGAGCATTCTGTGAGGGTATTTGTGACTTTTCTCGGATGCGAAAAATCTTTTCGCCGGTTGAGCGAAGTCGAAACCAAGAAAGTTCAGTACCAACTTTTCTTGGTTTCGACTTCGCTCAAACGGCGAAAAGGTTTTGAGATCTAGACTAGAGACTTAAGAAATTCGTCACTCAAATTTTCCGGCACAATGGTTACCGGAACATTTATTTTGCTGCCGATTTTGCCGACTATTTTTGGCAGGACCGTATTGTCAGAAAGTGAATTTTGCGACTTACCAAAGACAATCATTTTGCAGTCAGGAGTGGTTTTTAATTCGCGAATAATCTCGGCAGAGATATCGCCTTCGCGTATTGAAATTGCAGGAGTGATCCCGGTTTCTTTACAGGCTACATCGATCAGTTTTTTGATGCGAGTCTCGAGCTGTTGCCTCTTTTCATTGCCGATGGCTTTAGCGGCGAAAGGTAGATTTTTGTAAGAGGCTTCAAGTATCGCGAGAATTTGCACGGTAAATCCTGCGTCTTTTGCTTTGTAGCAAGCGTAGCGTAGAGCGGTTTCAGAGGCATTAGTGGTGTCGATGCAGACGATAATTGAGGACATATTATTTACCGATAAAACGAAGGAATAGATAGTTAGCCAACCAACCAACCACTAGTGCGAAAGCCACTGCAGCAATGCCATAAAGAAAAGATTCTTCATAGGCGAAGTCGAGGATTCTAGCGCTGATACCAACTTGATTGACGTAGATTGGAATTGATTGGAATGACAATAAATTGCCCTCACTGATTAAATAAATTTCTACCGTGTATGTGCCGCGCGAAATATTTTTTGGAAAATTTAGCAAAACTTTGAACAGAGTTTCATTGAGAAAATCGATTTTATCGGCGCCGCTCGAATAAAGCTTATTATGCTCGAGGCGGTCAACGAGCTGAAGCTGAAACTCATTTTTTATATCGGCAGAAACCTTACTACTGGTGTAAAAATTTATATTATTTTTACCAAGTTCTAGATCAGTTAGGAGTTGGTCAATTCCTTCATTGTTGCTAAAAGTGGAGAAGAGCGAATAGAAACTGTAGCTCTCTTTGAATTTCACTCTCTGGCCATTATACCAGACTCCTAAAAATTTTTGTTTCTTGGTGACGAGGAAATTTTTCTTCGGGCCGCGCACAGCAATAACAATGTCTCCTGCATCGCCCCTAGCGCCAAAGAGTAAGATTTTTGCGCCGTTAAATTTGGTGTCGATATTAATTTCGTTGGTAGAAATTCCAGAGATTAATGGATTAGCAAAAACCGGTGTTGACGCTAAAAAAAATAAAAGAATCGCAAGTTTTTTCATCGTTTTAACACCTCGATTATGTAGAGGTGAGAAGGTTCGGTGAAGAGGATAAAAAGCATTTTTACGCAGACGCCAAGAAGCAATAACGCTAGAAAAGAACGCATGCTGTCAGCGTCGACTTTGTATCCAGCGCGCGTGCCGATTTGGGCACCGACGGCTGAGCTGATGATCATTAAAAATGCGAGAACGATGTCGACATTATTGCTTGTAACCGCTTGCAAAAAAGTTGCGTTGCTGGCGATGAAGACGATTTGAAATAGCGAGGTGCCTACCACTACACTTGAAGGCATACGCAAGATGTAGATCATTGCGGGAATCATCAAAAATCCGCCGCCAATTCCCATTAAAGCAACTAGAATGCCAATTCCGGCACTGAGAATTATTGGAATTAAAATACTGACAGTGATTTCAGATTTTGGAAAATATACTTGCCAAGGAAGTCTTTCGAGGCGCTTCAGAAAGCCTCCCTCGCTATGTTCGGCTTTTTTGTCCCAGGTCACACCATATTTTTTTTCCATTAAGGTGCGTACGCTGTCGATCAGCATTGTGACTGAAATAGTGCCGAGGAAAATCACGTAAACGAGAGCGATTACGATGTCGATATGACCAGAACTTTGTAGGATTCGAAAAATTGAAACGCCAAAAGTCGAGCCAAAAAATCCACCAAGTACGAGAAATAAACCCATCTTAATATCGACATTTTTTTTGCGAAATTGAACGAGCAACCCAGAGACGGAAGCGGCGATGATCTGATTAGTGGAGGTAGAAACAGCAATAGCCGGAGGGATGCCGATGAACATCAAAAATGGCGTCGCTAAAAACCCGCCACCAATTCCAAACATGCCGGCTAGAAAGCCAGCACCTAGCCCGAGCAATAATACCAAAAGTATATTTACCGGAATTTCAGCGATGGGTAAGTAGATTTGAAACATTAACTAATGACGGAAATTTTTTGCTCAGGGGATGTTTCAGAGCAATTTAGTTTCGCTAGATCAATATCTTGTGGATCCTTGATTAGGGCCAAAGCGTGTAATTCATTTTCATGGAAAATCGAAGACAAAATTATGCCGACCGATTTTCCTTCGCAATAAATCTCTGAGTTTTTTTCGATGCTATGCTGAGATTGTAGAAGCGTTTTTGGTTGTTTTCTTTCGACAAGCTCGGGACAGCTAATTTTGATGTGAAAAATCTTTTTTCTGATTTCACCGCGATGATGCGTGCGAGCGGTTAACTCTTGTCCGACGTAACATCCCTTGTTGTAATCAATCGCATTTAGATCGTCGAAACCGAATTCGAGAATTAAAGATTTCTCATAAGTTAGATCACTTTCTGATTCAGGAATTTTTAGAGAGATGCGCAAGAATTCATAATTTTTAAGTGAATCGCAAGTAGCGTTTCCGTAGAGTCTATGACCTAGTTTGGAATTGCGCGGATCAGGAAATCCTTTTCCTTCTTCGTTAGAAATTATTTTCAGCTCATCATTTTTTTTGATCACAACCTGCGAGCGTAATTTATAAAAATTCAGCTTTTGAAAAATTTCATCACGTCGCTCTGCAAAGCAATCCAGTATTAGATTCTCTCCATCATCAAAAATAAAAAAATCGTAAAGAAATCTGCCTGTAGCGCTAAGCATCACAGCATAAATAAGATTGCTTACTGAGGCTTTTTCGACGTTATTCGTGATTAATCCTTGCAGAAATTTTTTACGATCAGCACCGCCAATCTCAATAATGGCTCGGTTAGTTAAGTGAATCATGCGAGCATTAATTTTAGGTTTTTTTCTAACTTTTCTAAATCGACAAGCAGACTGCCGTGATGTGGATCTTTGATTTTACTTCGCGAGCCAAAATTACATTTTTGGTAAAAATATTTTATCCGTAAAAGGGCAGAAAGTTTGTAATAGTCAGCTGTAGGCAACTCTGTTGCTAGCTCTAAAATTGAAGAGTCTTCGGGCATGAAGAAGATGTTGGTAAGTCCAGCCCCATGAGGACTGACAAGATATTTCGTTTTAGAAAAAATAGCGATTTGTTCAGCGTAAGAAAGTTTTTCAGCAATGATTTTTTTGAATCCATATTGCGCGAGTAAATCACTAACTTCCTGCTCATTTTCAATAAAACGTAAAACTTGATCTTCGCGCGAAACATAAATTTTTTTATTAGCCTCAAAATCATTTCGCAGAGTTTTTCTAATCTGTTCAAAATATTGCTGATGTTGTTGGGGCGCATTAACCAAAGCCAGTTCCTTTGTTTTAATATTTGATTTGCGGCACAGAAAAATGATTTGTTCTTTTTTGATTCCGAACTTGGCAAGTGATGGGAAAACAAATGGATAATTCTGATATTTTTTTGGCAAAAAAAGCAGAGAATTTTCGAGAAGGTTTTTTTCCTTGAGGATTAAAAGTTTCTTCAAAGCAAAGACGTGCCAGTGATAATAATTACTTGTCCATTCGTCGGTAATGAGCAGAAATCTTTTTTTACTAAAATTGAATTTTGGGAAAATAAATTTGAAAAAAAATCGGAAACCATTCTGGTATTTCTGATAATTTTCTTCACTGATACAGCTGTCGCGAAAAATTTTGAAATAATTGAATACAACAGAACTGGTGCTGATACGGACGTTTTCTAAAAATTTAATTTCCGACTTGAAATATCCCTCAAAATAATTTCCTTCTGGAATATTTTTAAAAACATCAAAGTCAGAATTTGTTGCATCAAAATTTATCGGTTTTGGATAGTTTTTCACTTTATCATCAATTTTAGATTTCTTTTTAATTCAGCGGGATCGTCGTGAATATTACCTTCATGCAAATCTGATGTTTTGCTCTTTGTATCTTCACCCATTTCGCATTCTTGGTAAACGTAATTCATGCCAATGATATCGGCCATTTTACAGTAAATGGCTACCCATTTCACTGCTTTTGATTTGTTTGCAAGTTCTAAAACATAACCATCGCGTGAAATATAAATTTTATCGCCAAAATTCATATCACTCGCAATGAGTGAAGCTTTTTGCTGTAAGGTCCTGGTAAATTTTTCTAAATATCTCCGCGTGATGACAAGAAGAAGAAATCGGAACTTCTGCAACTTTAATATTCGATTTTTTATTCAGGAAAACGATTTGATTTTCTTCGATCCCAAAAGCTTTTAAAGAAGGAAGGGCCATGCCGTAATTCCGATATTTTTTTAGCAAAAATTAGTAATGAGTTTTCTAGCAATACGGCATTTTTTAAAATCACTATTCGTCTTAGAGCGATAAGGTGCCAATAATAGCAGTTACTAGTCTATTCGTCACTGATGAGAAGGAATTTTTTTTTACTAAAAAAGACTGCGTAAAGATTAATTTCAAATAAAAACGCGAGAAGTTTTTTTGATATTTTTTATAAACTTCTTCGCCGATGCAACTCTCGCAAAAGATCTTGAAAGATTTGAAAACCGCAGAGTTATTGCTGATGCGAGCATTGCGCACAATTTCTATTTTTGGCGCTGGAAAAAATTTAAATTGATGATTGGCGAAAATATCAAATCTTTTATCTTTTGGATCAAAGTTGAGGGGTTCTCGATATTTATGATTATTACCTTCGAAGCTGTTCATTTGGTTTTTGCCCCAGTTCATCGGCGATTGTAAGGGTTTGCAATTTAATAAGTAAATTTGATTGAAAATTGACCCAAAACAATCTTGATTATTTAGTATCTCACTTAATACAAATTTTACTTAGATAAATTTATGTTTTTAAAAACCATTCGTTACATCCGCAAGGCCTACAAAAACACCTGTCGAATTTTGCAAAATAGCGAAGATTCAAAAGTGCTCCAAGGTAAAATTCTTGCTAGTCTAAATGCATCCAAATCAGTTAAAGATTTATCTGAAATTGAGTTCAAAGTCTTTTCACAGAATGGAGAAGATGGGATAATCCAATATCTTTTGAGCAAACTTGATATTCCAAACGAACATAAAATATTCGTAGAATTCGGAGTTGGTGATTATTACGAATCAAATACGCGACTTCTTTTAAATGCCGATCGGAATTGGCGCGGATTAGTCATTGAAGGTGATCCAAAAGAGGTTGAGAGAATCAAAAGCCATGAGAATTTTTGGAAATATAATCTGCAAGTTATGTGTGAATTTATTACTGCGGAAAGCATTAATAAAATAATCAATTCCGGACTATCTTTGAGTTCAGATAAGACTATTGGCATTCTAAGTATTGATATTGATGGTAATGATTATTGGGTGATGAACGCTATTGATTGTGTTGAGGCGATTATCTTGATATGCGAGTTCAACAAAAATGCTCCTTCTGGATATATTCAGCCTTATGAAGCAAATTTCATGTGGGACCGCAAGAGTTCTGCGGGAAGCTCCTTAGATGCCATTATAGATTTGGCAAAGAAGAAGAAATATCAATTTGTTGGCACTGATTCATCGCAAGTTAATGCCTTCTTTGTTAGAGATGACTACTTAGAAAGAATGAATTAATGGCGATTTTTTTGCCAAAGTTTCTTAATTTTTTTACGAAGAAATTTTAGATTTTGTTTGAGCGGTACAGGAATTTCTGAGAGTATTCTGCTCTTTGAGTCAAAAGCGCAATTAGGCTTTTTGTAATTCTCACGAAAATGCTTAAGAATGGCATCAAAGACGTAAATTGGAATCCAGCTTAAATTCAAAAGATAGGCTTCAATCGCCGCACCACTTGATTCTTCGATGCAAAAAAATCTTCCATCGGGATTCATGTGAACTATTTTTACGTCTTCTCCAAGTGGCAATTTTTCCATCCTCATCCCAAAGCCGCGACAGATTAAATCATCAAAAAAACCATTCTCGACGATCTTGGCAAGTCCGATCGTTCTAAATTTTTCTTCCGCTTTAAAAATAGCGTAAACTGACATCTCGTTGAAGCTGCACGGAAAATTATTTCCCTTCATCGCTCGCTCAGTTTCTTGGAGGAATTCTTCGCGCGAAAAAGCCTCAATAATTTTCTGATTGTAGCGCTGAATTGTTTAGAGGTTTCCGAAATATCCTTTGATACAATTTCCGTTGGACTGTTCGGTGAAATCAATGTCAGCATACCTGTGTTCGACCAATGCAAGATCTTTGAAAATCATGTTATCTGAATCGAAATGCCAAAATTTTTCGATCTCATGCTTTACTAGAAAATTGTACAAGATGAACCATTTGCGAAAGACGAATTTGTTCCAATCTTCACCATGCTTGTAGCTGTCGAATGCTTGTGAGGTGATTAGTCTGTAGGTGTTGTCAAAAGTTTTTAACTCGTTGCCGTAAGCAAAATCAGTTAGATTAAAATGCTTTACACCATAGCGTAGTGCGACTTCTTTGTTTGATTCATCGCCAAGTAAAATAATTTCTTTGTTTGGATTAGAAATTTTTGCACAGTCAAAAACGTAAGGAAGATATTTGCTGAAGCCATAATGGCAGAAAATTATTGGCAAGTTTTTCATAAAAAGTTTAATCTTTTCGCTGGTTGAGCGAAGTCGAAACCAAGAAAAGATTTACGTTGAACTTTCTTGGTTTCAACTTCGCTCAACCAGCGAAAGTTTTTACAGGAATGGCGCTTAGAGTGAGTGTTTATTTTTTTGATACCATTTCCAAGCATGCTCAACATGCTCTTCAATCTTTGTAAATTGAGGTTCCCAGCCCAGATATTCTTTGGCGAATTTGTTGTTTGAAATAACTAAATCTGGATCACCAGCGCGACGTTTTCCGCGAGAGATTTTAAAATCTTTTCCAGTCACTTTTTTAAAAACCTCACTGACTTCTTTGACAGAAAATCCAGCGCCATTACCTAAATTTATTTTAACTGAATTGCCAGTTTTAAGCTGCGTCTCAAGTGCCATAACATGGGCATTTACGAGGTCATAGACGTGAATATAGTCGCGAATGCAAGTGCCATCTTTTGTTTTGTAATCATCGCCAAAAATTACGAATTCTTCGCGTTTTCCTTCAACAACTTGTGCGAGAATTGGAAAGATATTGGCTGGATTTTTAGTTATTTCGTCAAGCTCTAATTCTGGATCAGCCCCTGTCACATTGAAGTAGCGCAGGGCGCTGTATTTGAGTCCGTGGGCTTTGTTGTAACTTTCTAAAAGTTGCTCGCCCATCAATTTTGAAAATCCGTAAGGATTAGATGGATTTTTTTCGCTGTCTTCGGAAGTTAATTCTGAAGTGCCAAAAATTGCAGCACTCGAAGAAAAAATAAAATGCTCAACCTTTGAATCGACTGCGGCTTGCAGCAAAACATTCATTTTTGCGACATTGTTTTCGTAATATTTATGAGGATTTTTTACTGATTCTTCAACTGACTTAGAGCCAGCAATATGAAAGATTGCCAGCGGTTTATATTTAGAAAAAACCTCCAGCATTTTAGCGCGATCGCCAAAATCAGCTTCAACAAAATCTCCATATTTAACTAACCGACGAAAGCCGGTAGAGAGATCATCAACAGTGATTGGACAAAAATTTCTCTGTGCTAGAATCTTGCAAAGATTAGATCCGATAAATCCTGCTCCACCTGTCACAATAACATTTTTTTTCATGAGAATTCTAAACGCAATTCACGCACAAGGCATTGGAGGAGTTGATCAAGTTTTTCGCAATTACACGGAAGTTTTGACACAAAATTTATCAGGAGGGGGCCACGAGGTGGCACTGCTAATTTCTAAGAATGGTAATGAAAATTACCAAGCTAAAAAAATTTTTAAGCTCAGAAATTTTTCGCAGGTTTTTGATTTCTTACATTTGTTGTGGATTGCCATTTGCTTCAGGCCAGACGTGATTATTTGCCACTCAAATCGCGTGATGAAATGGATGCGTTTCTTGCCGATAAAATCGGTGGGAGTTAATCACGGAATCAGTTTTAAAAATTCTCTGCATTGCGATTTTGTGATTAGCATTAATCAGCAAATTGCTGATTTAGTTGTTGCTGCGGGATTCGATAAGGCAAAGTCGCTCGTGCTTCCAAATGTAATTAAAATTGATCAGAAGTTTTGCGAGAAAAAATTAAAATCTCCGTTGGTAATTGGAATTTATGGTCGTCTTGAGCCGAGAAAGGGTTTTGATATTTTGCTCAAAGCCTGCGGAATTTTACAAAAAAATGCCGAGCAAAAATACAGGAATTTTCGTGTAAAAATTGGTGGCTTCGAAGTTCCGGGAAGCTATGGCTGGCATAATATTAAAGACTTGGCAAAAGAATGTGATATTTATGAAAAATGTGAGTTAGTCGGAACTGTTTTAGACAAGAAAAAATTCTTCGAAGACGTGGATATTTTTTGCGTGCCATCACGCGAAGAGCCTTTTGGCTTAGTGATTCTTGAAGGATTTTTATTTTCTATTTTGGTGATTTCTTCCGAAAGCGACGGCGGAAGATTTTTAATTAAAGATGAAGAAAACGGTTTGCTTTTTGCCAATGAAAACCCTGAAGACCTTGCGGCAAAAATAATAAAAATTTTGGACAATCCAGAAATTTACTCCAGCCTTACCAAGCAAGCATTCTTAAGACTTGAAAAAGATTTCTCTTTTAATTTTTTGAGCAAAGAATTTGTCAGAATTTTAGAAATAATCTCCAAATGAAATCACTGCCATCAATTCTAATTCTGTTGCTTTTAACCTCTTGTAACGCCTTGTGGGAGCCAATGCCAAAGAGTTGGAATTGGGGAATGAAGCCACGTCCGACCACCGGCATACGTGGCTTCCCGCCGGCGGATACTGATTATGGCAAAGGTTTTCAGGATGGCTGTGTTGCGGCTTGGGATGCAGTAAGTAAAGGCTTAACTGGTGAGTTAAAACCAAGATTTGATTATAAGCGTTACACAAAAAATGCTGACTATGGTCTTGGATGGGGTGATGCTATTGAACATTGCACCTACATCTATGACTGGGATGTCACTTAAAATGCTGGTGCATTTTAAGTTGCTTTAAAAAGCAAAAAGCAGCTCAGTCTTTTTAATAAATTCTATTCTATTTTTTGATGGGGAAAATTTGCCTTACTGCAGCGTTATTAATTTTATCCTCTTGTCGCATGCCAACAAATTTTGGTTTTTATCAACCAATTACTATGGATATGAACGTTCCAGATGGTCCGCCGGAATTTAAAGAGGGCTGGAGAGATGGCTGCAAGTCTGGATTGGCGAATGGTAATTTTCTTAATTCAGATGTTTATCTAACTAAAGAAGGCGCGTCATTTTCTTCTATTTATAGCGATAGTAATCATAGCGATAATGCGAAATATCGCTCTGCCTGGGGCAATGCCTACTGGGTGTGTATGACTTATGGTTCAACCTTCGTAACATCTAATTCAATGCAGTTCGCTCCGCTTAGTCATTAAATTATCAAAATCATGTTTCGTACCTTGTTTTTATTGTTTAGCCTCTTGTTACTTTCTTCCTGCTCCACGTCTTTGGCTAAGTATCTTCCTGATCGTCCGAGTAGAGAATTTAAACAGACAATGGAAGAGAGTTCTCCTGAATTTGCGCAAGGTTGGAAAGATGGTTGTGAGGTTGGAATGTCGAGTGCCGGCAATACTTTTTACAAAATGTTTTACCGTAATAACGCCATCGACGGTTATAAAATGGGTAGCTCATCAGACTATAGCACGGCATGGGGAAATGCCTTTTGGTACTGTATGCGTTATGATTTGATCAAGCAGAAAAGTGGCATTTGGAGCAATGTGTTTGGTGGATATAAATAGCGATGAGATTAATACTTCTTATCCTTATTTCCTTCAGTTTCACTTCCTGCAAACTCCTTACGATACCTTTCAAGAGCAGCTTTGCTCCTCTTTTGAATTTTAAAGTTCCACCTGGAACCCCAGCATTTAAATCTGGATATAAGGATGGATGTTCGAGCGTTCTTTATTCTCGTGGTAACATGTTTTATCGCTCACGTTATGAATATCGCTATGATCCAAATATGATTGATAACACCGAGTATCAATTTGGTTATTCAAAGGGTGGAAATTGGTGCTTTTCGCATATTGTTGGGATTAGTCCTGATAACGTATTAGGCCCTGGAGATGGGCTTTCTTCTTTGTATCCCAATGGTGCAAATGCAATGTTTGATATGTCTCCAAGTAGCGTGGATGATGCTTGGGGCGGTATGTTTGGCAGCGGACTTTCTTCTCCGATAGATACCAACTCAACTCCAGGTGGATTAAATGCCATATTTGATGTTTATCAAAAAGGCATTAGTGGTGGTCAAGCTGGTGCAGGAGATTCTGTATTTGGTAGCAATCCACTTTGGTCTGGCAATAAAGGAGTTGGTTTTATGGGGATTTGGTAAATGTTTTTTCGCTCTTTAATTATAGCTTTACTTCTTACTTCTTGCTCTACTCCAAACTGGTATAAGCCTTACGGATACATGACTTTTAAAAGAATGCCAAGAGGGGGCTCTCCTGGTTTTCAACTTGGCTGGATTCACGGCTGCGAATCTGGCTTAGGATCACAATTTGGCGGAGGATTATTTATGTATTTTTATACCTGGAGTCGTGATCCAGACATCAACTCGGTCAACCCCGACATCAATAAAATTAGACTACGATATAAAAAAGAATTAGCCGCAGTGAACTGGAATAATCGAGACGAAATCAAAAAAAATTTTAGCGACTATGGCGCAGTTTTTTGGAAGGCTCACAGCTTTTGTCACGCGTCAATTTTAGGTATCTTGCAAATGGCCGAAATGAGGCCATCGCTTCCCGGTGAAGATCGTTATGATCCTGGTTATGAGTCGATTGGAAAAGTGTGGTCGCTTCATGGCAAGGGCGATACACGTCTTGGCAAGGGATCATTCTGGTAGTATGAAGATTCTCTGCATCATTCTCTTAATTTTCTCTCTTACTTCCTGCTCTTCTTATAAGCCAATTCTAGACCAAAACGAAAAATTTTTGGCGAGTGATGAAGTAGAAAGACAAAAAGAAATATCCGTCTGCAAATCCGAAGCTAATGAATATTTAGATAAGTTAAAAACCGAACGCGCTGCACGAGAAGCTAGTCGCAAAGCCTTAATTGGTGGAGTTATTGGCGCTGCAGTTGGCGCATTTTCTGGAAAAAATATAAAATCTACTTTGATCGGAACCGCGATTGGTGCTGGTGCTGGTGCAATAATCGGTGGCCTTTCAGTTGTTGGTGAAGATAAAGTAAAACCCGACGTAATTAAACAGCGCTACATCAGTAATTGCTTGGCGAAGAAAGGTTATTCAGTAATTGGTTGGTATTAACTCACTCTTGTCATCCCTGCGAAGGCAGGGATCTAAGAAAGTTTCCGCGCGTTGTAATTCCTTCTCGATCTCCGCCTTTGCGGGGATTGCTTGGGAGAGATCGGAGTAAATTTACAGCTTTAAACAAAACAAAAAAATGAGCACAGAAAAAGAAAAAAAACCAGAAGGTATTCGCGTTGCAAAACTAATCGCCGCCTCAGGTCGTTGTTCACGTCGTGAAGCTGAAGAGTTGATTGTAGAAGGACGCGTTAAGGTAAATGGCGTGACCATTACAACTCCTGCAACATTCATTACCGATCATTCGGTAAAAATTGACGACAAGTTAATTAGTGCCAAGGGCCCTACGCGTCTATGGATCTTTCACAAGCCTGTTGGTTATTTAACGACAACAAAAGATCCTAATGGGCGTAAAACAATTTTCGATTTATTGCCGCGAGATTTACCGCGCGTGATTGGAGTTGGCAGATTAGATTATAACACTGAGGGCTTGCTGTTATTGACTACAGACGGTGCTTTAGCGCGTCATTTAGAATTACCAAAAAACAAATTTGTTCGCGAATATCGTGCGCGAGTTTTTGGTAAAATTGACGAAGAGAGAATAAAAAGATTAGAGCGCGGAGTGACTGTTGATGGCGTTAGATATGGCTCGATCAAGGTTGAAGTAGAAACAGAAAAAGCCTCAAATTCTTGGTTAAAAATTTCTCTAACCGAAGGAAAAAATCGTGAAATCAGAAAAGTGATGGAGCATTTCGGTCTACAGGTTAATAGGCTTATCAGAATTTCTTACGACGAGTTTAAGTTAGGAAGTTTGCCCGTTGGTCAGGTATTGGAAATTAGAAAAGCGGTGGTGAATCAGTTTAAGTTGTAATTTTGCAATAGTGACAAAACCTTCAGGATCGCTGACTGCAATGAATGAGGACTGAGCTTACTCATTCCGCTATCTCATCACAGGCTTCGATCCAAAAGGGCTCATCAAGAACTATTTATTCCACTAATTTCGCCAATTTCCCTTTTGCCCAAATCCGAAAACGGTCGATATAACTAAACACCGCGGGCACAACAATTAGAGTTAAAACAGTCGAAGAAATTAATCCGCCAATCACCGTCACGCCAAGCGAGGTGCGTTGCGCCGCTGATTCGCTTAGACCAATCGCAACCGGCAAAGTTCCGGCAATCAAAGCAAATGAAGTCATTAAAATCGGACGAAGACGCATTTTACCCGCGAGCACCAAAGCCTCAGTTCTTGACTTACCTTGCTCGATTAAATGATTAGCGAAATCGACTAACAAAATCGAATTTTTCCCCGAGACAGAAATAAGCATGAAGACCCCGAGCATGGCAAAGATATTTAGCGATTCGCCGGCAAAAAATAGAGAATAAGCCGCGCCACACAAGGCGAGAGGAAGTGCTAATAAAATTGTGAATGGCATGATGAATGATTCATAAAGGCTGGTCAAAATTAAATAGATGAACAACACCGCCATGCAAATTGCGATACCCATCGAGCTTTGCATTTCTTGCATATTTTCAGAATCGCCGATGAAGAGGTAGCGAATTCCAGCGGGAATTTTCATGTCTCCCTTGCCGCGGAATTTTGTTTCAACATCGCGCATAATATCACCAAGACCAGCGCCTTTAATGATGCTGGCATTGATTTGAATGTAACGACCACGATCCATGCGAGTAATAACGGCATCTTCCAAACCTTCTTCCGGAGTGGCAACGTCAGAAAGTCTGATTAATTTTTGATTGAGATTTGGCACAAACATCGAGCCAAAATTATCGCGCAGATCGCGCTGTTCTGGTTTTAAACGCACACGAATATCATATTCTAATCCGTCCTGACGTAATTTGGTTGGCGTATAACCTTCAACATAGCCGCGCAATTCATTGCCTAAAATCTGTGGATTTACGCCATAAGTTTTTGCCGCATTGTCCTTGATTCGCACACGAAATTCGTTGCGTGACGCTTTATTGCTGATGTCGACATCTTTCAAGCGTGGATCATTCCTTAAAAATTCTAAAACCTTGGTCGCATATTCATCTAAGGCATTTTGTTTGGTTGAAATCAGAAGTAGATTGAATGGCTGACCACGCGAAACGCCGCTCGAAGGATCGTAGTCTTTAACAATTGGGTTGGCGTAAGCGAATTCTTTTAGCTGTGCGCGTAATTTTTCTTTGAAGGCTCCAGTGCTAATTTTTCTAATTTTTCCGGGCTTGAGTTTGATATAAATCTCTCCACGGTTTGATTGAGCTGAGCTTGTACCAGAGGTGCCCACAGAAAGTTCCACTTCTGGATTTTTTCTGACGATTTCATCAATTTTTAATAATGATTGGGTAGTAGTATCGAGGCTAGAATCCGCTGACAATTCGATACTAACCGACAATTCTCCGTTATTATTTTCGGCCAAAAAAGTTTTTGGTACGAATTTAAATGCAACAAGACTTAGCACCAAAATTACCCCAGTTGCAGTGAGAATTTTTCCAGGATGAGTGATCGAAAAACGCACGATTTTTTCATATTTTTCTTCAAGCATTTTTTGAAAATTATCGAACTTTCTCAGTATTTTACTCTCGTTTAGATGATGAGTTTTTTTGCCGGATAAATAGGCGCAAAGTACCGGTATTATTGAGATAGCGACAAATAGACTAATCAGCATCGCAAAGGAAATCGTCAGGCCAAATTGCTTTAGATATTGACCAACAACGCCACCCATAAACGCGAGGGGAGTGAATACAGAAATCACAACAGCGCTAATTGCGACAACGGCCATCAAAATTTCTTTTGAAGCCATTATTGCCGCTTCTTTTGGCGGGATGCCTTGTTCAATTTTTCGGTAAATATTTTCGACAACAACAATCGCATCATCAACAAGTAGGCCAACAGCGAGACTAAGAGCCAGTAAAGAAATAATGTTAATCGAGAAGCCGGCCAAATACATTAGGATGAAAGATCCAACCAGTGAGATCGGCAGAGAAACCGCGGTAATTATGGTGGCACGCGAATTGGCGAGAAAGAAGAAAACAGTTAAAAC
>CAMBFP010000004.1 GCA_945865745.1 Rhizobium sp. Q54
CATGATCAAAGAAGGCAACTCGGCTCCATTGCATCCAGGCGCTGAGCGTTATTTTAGAGAAATGAAAATAGCCCCAAAAGCAGAGGCTAAAAAATAAATCACCTCTTCGCAATATTTTGCTGGTCAGAGTAATTCTAGATCCCTGAAGCCTTATTCATTGGGTCTAGGCCTTGCTCAAACGGCGAACATTTTGACGTATAAAAGCAACAAAAGGCGAGTTCTCAAAAGTAGTTTTCTTGTAAGTAAGATTTTCCCCAATCTCGGATTCTCTGGTTAGTTTTTTTACCTCACCTCCGAGCATCTCCACCAAAGCCTGTCCGGCGGCAGTATCCCATTCCATTGATGGACGAAAATGCAAATAAAGATCCGCATCACCTTCAAGCAAACGAAAAAATTTAATCGCTGAAGAAAGTTTTTCGGTGGTAAAATTTTGTGCAAATCCCGGAAAAATTTGCGCCATGCAATTTACAACATCTCGATCTTTTGAGCGAGAGCTGGTGATTATTAGTAATTGATTATCTGAAGCTTCGACTTCGACAAAATCGACGCGACGACACAAATTATTATGCTGAGCTTGTTTAAGCATTACCTGATTATCTTCATTACTAAAAGCCATCTTTCCCCCTTCAAAAAGTGGAGCATAAATTAAGCCAAAAATTGGTTTTTTATTTTTTACCAAAGCAATGTTTATGCAAAACTCGACATCGCCTTTAATGAAGCTAGACGTGCCATCAATCGGATCGATTAGAAAAAAAATCTCACCAGAAACTTCGCGCAGCTGACCTTCTTCACAAATAATCGGAATAAGCGGAAATTCATTTTGCAGATGTTTGTGCAAAAATTTACTCACGGCAATGTCAGCAGAAGTAACGCCAGAGCCGTCTGCTTTTTTTGTGACTAAAAAATCCTTTGCCTCAAAAGAATGCGCCGCAATTTCCCCGGCCTCGAGAGCTAGATTAGTAATCTTTTCAATTTGTAGCTTGGTAAAAAAATTAGACATTAACTTGCATCGTTTGGGGTTGGCTTTGGCAAATTACTAAGGACCAGCAATTTAGTAACTCATGCCAGACATAACAAAGCAGATAAGGGGAGTTCGCAATATTATTAGCTATAAGAGCTAGACACCATTTTTCTTATCTTTAGTCAGATAGAGTTTGCGAGAAAAATAAAACTTAATTTTAACGCCTCAACCCAAAGAAAAAAAGTTGCTTGTTGACCTCTTTATTACGAGGTTTTTTCAATAAAGATCCAGTGACAACTCAATAAAATCGGCCTTCTTCGCTGATAAATTATTGCGATAAAGAATCAGAGTTTTGATACAATTTGAGCAAATTACTTTGCCTCCTTTTTTCGCTTTGAGAGCTGCGTGTTTTTTTAAAGATGAACAGTAATTATTCCTCTGGTCTCTTGGAATGTTTTACTTCTAAGAATATTTAAAAATAGAACTCTAAATCTGGGAAAATGGAGCTTAGTTTTTAAGGGTCGTAATCTCATAAAAAATAAAAACGCACCCAGATCATGCTAAAATCACAAACCTTCTTCTTTTCATTTTTGGCACTGCCACTCGCTTTTGTGGGGATTCCAATCTATCTCAATATCAGCGATTTCTATGCCAGAAAATTTGATATAAACCTCGCCACTATTGGCTTCTTGCTGATATTTATTCGCATAATTGATGCTCTGCAAGACCCGCTAATTGGTTATTTTTCTGACTCACTTTCGCAAAAAAAAATCAGCCGTAAAAAAATTATCTACTTCTCAACAAGCTTACTATGCGTTGCATTTTATTTGGTTTTTAATCCCCCAGAATCTCTTGATAAGAATCTGTCAATTTTGTGGTTTAGCTGCTCTTTAATCGCTACTTACACCTGCTTTAATTTCGCTATCATAAATTTTGAATCTCTTGCCGCAATTATCGCCAAGAATGATGAGCAGAGAATTTTGATTAACTCTTTTAAAGAAATGTTTGGCGTCATAGGAATGATTTTAGCTTTTCTACTTCCAGTAATTTTTGCTCAATTTTTACACATAAATTCTGATTATATCTACACGGCGCTAAGCTTTGTTTTTGCAGGTCTAATTCTGCTGGCGACCTTTGGATTTTTTTCCAAAGTAAAAATTCACGAAAAAGCCGAAAATCCTAATAAAAAATCAAAGATCGAATTTTTTAAGATTTTTCATGACAAAAAGTTTTTGGCTTTCTTGGGAATTTTTCTTTTGAACGGAATAGCCGTAAGTTTACCAGCGGCAAACTTAAATTTTTATGTTCGTGACGTTCTAAAAATGGAAGAAAGTCTTGGTTTGTTTTTATCGCTCTATTTTCTTTCCGCTTGTTGCTTCATTCCTTTTTGGAAATATCTCGCAAATAGATTTGGAATTATTCGCTCGTGGATTATTTCTATTTTAGGATCAGTTTTAACATTCTCTTTTGCCTATTTCTTAACTTCTGAGAATGCCGTTTATTTCTACCTTGTTTGCTTTTTTTCCGGAGCTTTTTTGGGAGCTGATTTAATCATGCCCCCAACAATTTTAGCCAAAATAACTTCTGAGAAAAAAGAGATGACCTCATCTTATTTTGCATGGTGGAATTTGACGACAAAAATGAGCTTGATGATCGCCGCCTCAAGTAGTTTAATCTTTCTTGGATTGTCGGGATACAAGCCGGGATCACTAGTATCAGAAGGCACGGTTGGCATTTCTTTTTTTTACGCCTTACTGCCCTGTATTTTGAAAACTTTAACAATTTTTAATCTTATTTTTTTCACGAAAAAATTCCCAATTTATGAAACTTAAAATTATCGCAACCATTATGTCTCTAAACTTATTATTCGGATGCTCTTCTGCTATTGATCCAAAAATTTACACAAAAAACTCACCAAAACTCGATATTAGAAATTACCTAAATGGCCCGCTTGAGGCGCAGGGAATTCTTCAAAATCGTAGCGGCGAGGTAATCAAAACTTTTACCGTAAAAATGATCGGCACCTGGAAGGAAAATGAAGGAAGACTCGAGGAGGATTTTATTTTCTCTGATGGCAAAACTGATCGTCGCATTTGGGAAATTAAGTTATCTGATGACAATAATTTTACTGCCAAAGCTCATGATACTGTAGGCATTGCCAAAGGTGAGCAATATGGTAATGCCATGAAAATGGATTATATTTTGAAAGTGGATGTTGACGGCAAGAAGTATGACATTCGCTTAATCGATTGGATCTATCTCGTTGATGAAAAAACTGCGATTAACGTCTCTCAAATGACTAAATTTGGTTTTCGTGTAGGAACCCTCTCCATCTCATTTAAAAAACTCTAAATCCTTGTCGAAATCTCCGATCACAATTTTTTGGTTTCGTCGCGATCTTAGGCTTTGGGATAACGCTGGACTGTGGAGTGCTTTAAAATCAGATTATTCTGTTTTGCCGATTTTTATTTTTGATCGCAATATCTTGGATAAGCTTACAAACAAAAGAGATGCTCGGGTTTTATTTATTCATCAGGAGGTTACTCGCTTAAAGAGCGAGCTAGAGGTTTTTGGATCTTCTCTTAAAATTTTTTACGGCAATCCGTTGGAAATTTTTGAAGAGCTGCTGAGCGATTACAAAATTAACACAGTATTTGCGAATCGTGATTATGAGCCATACGCAAGGAATCGCGATAAAGAAATTTATGAATTGCTAAAGGCCAAGGGAATTGATTTTAAGGGCATCAAAGATCATGTAATCTTTGAAAAAGATGAGATTTTAAAAGATGATAAGAAGCCCTACATAATGTTTACGCCATATGCCAGTAAGTGGAAGAAGGTTGTGAATGATTTTTATCTCAAATCTTACCAAAGCAAAAATTATCAAAAAAATTTTCTGCGCTGCTCCCCATTTTCTTTGCCGAAGATTTCTGAAATGGGCTTCAAAGATTTTGATTTCCTTCTTTTTCCGGAAAGAAAAATCGATTTAGAGATAATTTCTCAATATGCTTTAAACCGTGATTTTCCGGCTATTAAAGGCACCAGTCGCTTAAGTCTTCATCTAAGGTTCGGAACAGTCAGCATTCGCCAAATTTGTCGCGCCGCTATCATTCAAAGCGAAAAGTGGCTTGATGAATTGATTTGGCGCGATTTTTACCAGATGATTATTTATCACTTTCCTCATTCTGCCGAAAAATCATTTAAGGCAGGCTATGACCAGATTAATTGGAATAATGATCCTCTAGATTTTCAAAAGTGGTGCGAAGGCAAAACTGGTTATCCGATTGTTGATGCGGGCATGAGAGAGTTGAATGAAACAGGCTTTATGCACAATCGTGTTCGCATGATTGTTGCGAGTTTCTTGAGTAAGCATCTTTTAATTGATTGGCGCTGGGGCGAAAAATATTTTGCCGAAAAGCTCCTTGATTATGACTTGGCAAGCAATGTTGGAGGTTGGCAGTGGGTAGTTGGCAGCGGTTGTGACGGCGCTCCTTATTTTCGTATTTTTAACCCAGAGAGTCAGGCTGAAAGATTCGACCCTGAAAAAAAATACATCAAAAAATGGGTTCCAGAGTTTGGAACTAAAGATTATCCCCAACCAGTGATAGACCACAAAATCGCTAGAGTGAGGTGTCTGTTAAGTTTTAAGCAAGCTTTGTCGGTCAATTCCTCTTCATAATATCCATCAGTGCAACTCCCAAGTCGGTAAATTTAAAATTATATCCGCTTTCTAAAAGAATTTTTGGATGAACCTTGGAGCCATTCAAAAGAAGCTCTTCTGCCATTTCCCCGTAAGCAATTTTCATGCTTAGTGCCGGAATTGTAAAAAGGCAGGGTCTGCGAAGAGTCTTGGCAAGAATTTGTGAAAATTGAAGATTTGTAACCGGATTAAGTGAAGTTAAGTTAACCGCTCCAACAACATTTTGATGAGTGATTAAATGCAGAATGCCGCTAACCATATCATCGACGTGAATCCAACTGAGAAATTGTTTTCCTGAGGCGATCTTGCCCCCAAGAAACATTTGAAACGGCAATAGCATTTTTTGAATTATTCCACCTTTGTTACCAAGAACAATTCCGGTTCTAAGAAGAACAACTCTGGTTTTTTTATCAGCTTTTCGCGCCTCGCCCTCCCAATCAAAACAGAGTTTTTGTGAGAAGAAATTTTGATTTGTTGGATGAGAATTTTCGTCAAATATTTCCGTATCAGAAGTTCCGTAATAACCTATTGCCGAGCCACTAATAAAAAGTTTTGGTGGCGTTTTGCTGTTAAGAATTTTTTCAACCAATTTTTTGGTTAGATCAATTCTGCTACTATAAATTTTTTGCTTTTTTGATTTGTTCCAACGACAGGAAATTGGCTCGCCACAAAGGTTGATTACAATGTCGTAATTAAAATCCTCTTCGATTTTATTGAGATAATGAAGATTTTCTGATGATTTAAGATTGGTTTTTCTGGTTATAACCGTTACCGAATTTTCTAATCTTAAAAGCTCCTCAACAAGTTTAGAGCCAATCAATCCCGTTCCTCCAGTTATTAAAAACCGCAGCTTATTTCTTTCAATCATGTGTATTAGATTTTGCTTTTATGAGTTGAGATATTTTTATGCCGAAAGCCAAGCGTCTCCAATTTTAGAGTCGCAAATTTAAATGCCTTCCGCCCCATTTTTCCTCGGTATTATTGGGATGACTTCGCTGCTCAAAGAAATAGCTTAGAAAATTAGCGCGTAATTAATTTTTGTTTTTTTTGCGCGCAAGACTCAATAAATTTTTGATCAAAGACATGAAAAAGAATTGCTGGATAATCGGAGCTAGTCACGGGGTAGGCGAGGCTATTTCTAATAGATTTTATAGAGATGAATATGACGTTATCATTTCAGCCAGAAGCTCTGAAAAACTGGAAGAGCTGAAGAAAAAAATGCTAGAATTGAGGCCTGGCAATGTTTTAGTAAGTGTTATGGACGTATCGAACATTGATTCAGTTCGAAGCTCTTTCTTGGAAGTTTTGCAAAAGTTTCAAAAAATTGATTTAGTGATTTTTTGTCCAGCGCTTTATCAGCCAATGTCTGTGATTAATTTTGATCTCGATATCTCCAAAAAAATTATCGATGTAAATCTAGTCGGATTTTTAAATTTTCTTCATCTTGTTGTGCCTCAAATGGTTCAGCAAAAATCAGGACAAATTGCCGTTATTGCTAGTGTTGCTGGTTATTGCGGATTGCCTCAATCATTTGCTTACGGAGCATCCAAAGCCGCTTTAATTAACCTTTGCGAGGGAATTTATTCAGAATTGCAGCGTCACGGAATAGATCTTTCAGTAATCAATCCCGGATTCGTCAAAACAAGATTGACCGATCAAAATAAATTCAAAATGCCGTTTCTAATTTCTTCTGAAGATGCCGCAGAGTTTATTTTTCAAGGACTAAAGAAAAAATGCTTTGAGATTCACTTTCCAAAAAAATTCACATTTTTTCTTAAAATTCTGCGCCTTTTGCCTTACAAAATTTTATTCTTTTTTACCAAAAAAATTGTCTGATTTTTATTTGTCGATTCAGTAAAAAAAGCTCATTAATCCTTTGGTGTAGATTGAATTTTTTGGAAGTTAGATTTGCAGCGCCCATATCATAGATAGCATCTTAATTGCTTAGATATTAGCCCATTCGGATCCGACATTGATTGCCATAAAATCTCCTAAAAAATCACGTAATTTTTCAGGCGCTAATATCATCAAAAATAATTTATCAGAAAATGAAGCAAAATTTACAAACAAACTCTTTGGCTGAGATTATTTTTGGTCATGCTGATAGAAAAGAATACGGCGATCTTAAAGTTTTGTTAAATGTCACCCCACTCAAAATCGCAGGAGATGAACAAGATAATCTAGAATTTGCTTTACACTTTCTTTGCCTTCAAGAGCGACCCGATCTAGCAAAAAAAGTAATTAGCAAAATTGATTTAAAGACATTTAGCAAAGAGCAGAACTTTGAACTTTTATCGGGCGTAGGAAATAACCGATTTGCTGAAGTTTTTAGTTACATGATTGATTATGGATTTGATGCAGGATTAATCTCAAAAGGTAGAGATGTTTTTTCTGAGCTAACAGGGCAATCGGCAATAAAGGGTTATCCTGAATATGAGGTTGATTACAGTATGGTTAAAAAGTTATTAGAAACTGGCAAGGTCCAAGGATTTGGAGATAATGACAGTATCGCGGAGGCTTTAATTAAATTAGAAAATGAAGGTCCAAGAGCCTTCATAGACTTGAATAGAGTAATTATTGAAAATGATTCGCGGGTTCAAAAAAAACCCAGGTTAGGAGAAGGAGGACCCTCCGTAACAGCTAGTTTAAGACCCGGAAGCCAAGCTGCGTCGAAGAAAGAAAATGGATGGCGGTGCGTTGTCAGCTAAAAAATCGGTAGTACTCTGTTTGCAAATTCTCTAAGCCAAATTCAATCTTAATCTTCCCACAACAAATTGTTCGGCTGCCCAGCAATCAATTCCTAGTTTTAAACTGACATTGCTGATATTTTATGGTTAAGAAGATCGGCTTCCAAGGCTATGTTTGACTAATTAAAGAGCTTTTGGCTTTAGTCACCAATTCGCAATTAATTCTCAAAACCGAATAGAGAGATTGAGAGATCGCCATACTTTCTTCGCTGAATTTAAAATGAATTCCATCAAGAAAGATTATCGAGTAGAAATTCTCTAATGGCTGACTCTACTACTGTTTGATTTTTGAAATAAAATTATCTGGTGATTGACCGCGATTAAAGACTTAGAGATCTCAATTCCATACATCTCATCCCAGTGAGCCACAATTTCTCGGCAACTCATCCCAAGCCGTAAAGAGCGATGATTTTATCGGTTTAATTCTGTCTTTAGAATTGCTTGATTCTTGCTAATGAGTTAGTGCTCATTTTCTTTCAGCTTTTAAATTTACATGAATTGTGAGGGGGTCAATCTACCAAGGCACTAGTAACTTTTTTGTAACTTTGCGCGACTAGAACGCTTCAGCCTCTAAAGCTACTGTCTTATAAATGTCAAAAAATATCAGCAATTTTTTGCATCGAAAAACAATCCTTATCTTCATATCAAGAAACTCTGACTAATGAATAAAAGACCATCAATTGCGATAATTGGTTCCGGCATATCTGGGCTATCCGCGGCATATTTTCTTGCCGAAAAATATCGCATCAAACTCTATGAAAAAAATGATTATCTTGGAGGGCATTCAAACACCTTTATGGCTGATTATGACGGTAAAAAAATCCCCGTTGATACCGGCTTTATCGTTTTCAATCACCAAACTTATCCAAATCTAAAAAGATTTTTTGAGCTACTTCGCGTTGATTGCGCCAAAAGCAACATGTCCTTTGCCGCTAAGATTGACAACGGTCGTTTTGAATATGCTGGAACTAATTTGGCGACAGTTTTTGCCCAATTAAAAAATTTGCTCAATCCGCAATTCTGGCGAATGTTGTTTGATATCGCTCGCTTCAACAAAAAAGCGGAAGATGTTTTAAAAAAGGCATTCAACGCCAATTACACTTTATCCAACTTGCTCGATGAGTTGGGTGTGAAAAAATACTTTCGCGAATTCTATCTCTTGCCGATGTCTGGTGCGATTTGGAGCTGTCCGCTTGAAGCCATGTTGAGTTATCCAGCACAAAGCTTTGTAAGATTTTTTAAAAATCACGGATTACTCACGGTTGCTGATCAGCCGCAATGGTACACTGTCAAAGGTGGCTCGATCGAGTATGTGAAAAAAATTTCTGCTAAAATTAGTGACTCTGTAAGTCTTAATGATGCCGCGCTTGAGGTTGAGCGTTGTGTTGATGGGGTGTTGGTTAAGTCGAAGAAGGGCGAAGAGAAGTTCGACTCCGTTTTATTTGCTTGTCACGGTGATCAGGTTTTGAAAATTCTAAAAAATCCAACCGCGCAAGAGCGAGATATTTTTTCCAAATTTACCTACCAAGAAAATGTTGCAGTTTTGCATCGTGATCAGTCCTTAATGCCGATAAATAAAAGAGCCTGGGCAAGTTGGGTTTATGCAAAAAATGGTCAAGAATCAAACGGAATTTCAGTAACTTACTGGATGAATAATCTGCAAAATATTGACCATAAATTTCCTCTTTTTGTTACCCTAAATCCCAATCAAGAAATTGATTCTAATAAAGTTTTTGCTCGATTTGTTTATGAGCATCCAGTTTTTGATTCCGCTGCAATTAAAGCTCAAAAAGCCATCACAGAAATTCAAGGAACTGACCGTCTCTATTTTTGCGGAGCCTATCAAGAATATGGATTTCACGAAGATGGAATTCTCTCGGCGCTCGGCGCAATAAACAAAATGGGAGTGAAAGCGCCGTGGCAAAACTAAATAAATTCTCACTTTGTCTTGCTGAAGTTTGGCACAAAAGGCTTCAACCTTCTGTAAATATTTTTTCCTACCGCGTTTTTTATCTGTGTTTTGACATCGCAAAATCTCACGTGATTGCTTCAAAGTTTCTTTCCAGAAATCGTTTTAACCTTTTTGGTTTTTATGACAAAGATCACGGCAATCGTGATGGCTCAAATCTTGAGATGTGGGTTAGAAAGATTTTATCCGATCATAACCTCAATCACCAAGCTAAGCGGATTTTTCTTTTAACGCATCCGCGAGTTTTGGGTTACGTATTTAATCCGGTAAGTTTTTGGTTTTGTCTCGATGAGAAGGAAAGGCTGGTATCGGTTTTAGCTGAGGTGAGCAATACTTTCGGTGAAAGTCACAATTACCTAATTTTTAATCCTGATCACGCGACAATTAGTCCTAATCAATGGTTCGACGCCAAAAAAGAATTTCATGTTTCGCCGTTTTTTAAGACAGAAGGAAGCTATAAATTTCGCTTCATTTTTAACCAAAAAAAAGTTGCGGCTTGGATCGATTATCTTTCAGATAATGGGCAAAAAAACCTGCTAACTAGCGTGATTTGTAAGAAAGTAAGGCCATCTGATTTATTGCTGTTGAAGCAATTTTTATTAATTCCTTTGATGACCTTCAAAATAATTTTTTTAATTCATTGGCAGGCTTTAAAAATTTGGATCAAGGGAAATAAATATGTTCCCAAGCCTTGCCCCAAGACAATCAAACTAACGATAAATAAATGAAAAATTACGATCTAATCTGGAATGCTTTAAAAAATTGCGATTACGGCACCTTGGCCGTTACATTACCCGGCGGCATAACTAAGAACTTTATTGGTAAAAATTCCGGACCAGCTGCTGATGTTGTAATCAAGGATGATCGACTAATTGATTTAGTAATTTCTGGTGGCGATGTTGCCTTTGGCGAAGCCTATATGGATGGATTTTGGGAGAGTTCAAACCTTGCTGATTTTCTAACATTTCTAACGCTTAATTCTCATGCTTTAGAAGACTTTTTTCACGCACGAAAATTACAGGCTTTGTTGCTTTTTTTTAAAAGCCTCTTCGCTAAAAACACCAAAAAAGGCAGCAAGAAAAACATCAGCGCCCATTACGATTTAGGAAATGATTTCTATCAGCTTTGGCTTGATGAAAGCATGACTTATTCCAGCGCAATTTTTGAGAATGAAGATTCTTCATTGTTAGAAGCGCAGCAAAAAAAATATCAGCGCATTTTATCTAAACTTAATCCGGGAAATGTTTTAGAAATTGGCTGTGGATGGGGAGGCTTTGCACAAATATCTGCTGAATCAGGTAGAAAAATTACCGGCCTAACCATCTCACAAAAGCAGCATGATTACGCCTCAAATCGCTTAAAAGAAGCTGGATTGCAAAATCTTTGCGACATCAAATTGCAAGATTACCGCGATGAAAAAACACCTTATGACAACGTGGTTTCAATTGAGATGTTTGAAGCTGTAGGCGGTGAATATTGGAAGAAATATTTTCAGGTTTTGTGCGACTCTTTGAAATCAAAAGGGAAGGCGGTATTGCAAATTATCACAATCGATGAGCAAGTTTTTGCAGATTATCGCAATCGCGTTGACTTCATTCAAAAACATATTTTCCCCGGCGGCGTTTTGCCTTCAAAGTCAGTCATTCGTGAGCTTGCGAAAACTCACGGTTTCGAAGTAAAAAGCGAATTCGCCTTTGGCTTAGATTATGCCAAAACTCTAATGCTTTGGCTTGAGCGCTTTGACGCCAAGCATGAAGAAGTAAGGGCTCTTGGTTTTTCTGAAGAGTTTTTACGCAAATGGCGATTTTATTTATGTTACTGCGTAGCTGGCTTCAATGCGAAGCGCACTGACGTGGTACAGTTTGAGCTAGAAAAAATTACATGAAATTTCCAATTAAATTTCTTCTTGTTGCTCTACTTTATTGGCCTTGCACCGCTTTTGCCGAGCAATCAAAGTCCTCGATAGAAATTCCAACAACAATTCAAAAGTCGTTTGAGCAACCATCTCTAGTTGGCTCTGCAACTTTAAAGTTTCTAGGAATGAAGGTTTATGATATTTTTCTTTGGTCGGAAGGGGCGGGATTTTCTTATAAGAAAAAATTTGCCATTCACATCAAGTATAACATGAATTTCAGTCGCGACGATCTGGCGCAAAGATCAATTGTTGAAATCGAGAAATTGCATGAATTGAGTAAGGAGGAGAAAGAAACCTACCTGGAGAATCTAAAAGAAATCTTTCATCCGATAAAAAAAGGCGATGAAAAAACCGCTATTTTTGTTCCATCAAAAGGTGTTACAATGTTTCATAACAGCGAAATTACCGGTAGAATCTACGACCAAAAACTCTCTCGTCTTTTTGTTGATATCTGGCTTGACGAGAGAGGCTCTTATCCAGAAGTAACAAGAAAACTTCTGGGAAAAGAAATATTTTAACTTTCGAGAGTCGAAAAAATCTGGGAAATTGCCAATTTTTCGCGCCTAACTTTTGCTTCTAGTTTTAGTTAGAGCTATTTCCAAATGAGAATAATTTTCCGAAAAATGATTTCTTTTCGTTGCGATTATTATTGAAGCGATCTCTGTTATCGCCACGACGGTTGTTGTTTTTTCTTCTGTTGTTGTCGCGAGGTTTGCGATTGCCGCGATCAGATTCTGATGCCACCTCATCTCCAGAAGAAGCGTTGTCAAAATAGCTTTTTTCCAAGCCAAGTTGATTAACTTTTCCGGTGGTAACTTGCATTTCGATTTCGCGTCTTTCGTCATCAGACAAACTCTTGCGTCTCTTGATGTTGAAGCCTTGCGAACCAACATCATCACCTTGATGCATGAAGATATGAACATCATAATTTCTCTCGGTCGCCATGATTTCATGTTTCTTGAAATTCATGATGTAGGCGATGGTTTCAGAGTTGGTATAAACATAAATCACGCCAGCTTGTTTATCTGAACAAGAGTGACGAATTGCGCGCAAAATGCTAACAGCCAAAATTTCTACTGAACGAACGTAACCAGTTCCGGCGCAATGTTTGCAAGGCTCGGTAATTGTTTCAAAAAAGCTGGCGCCAAGACGTTGACGCGACATTTCAAGTAAACCAAAAACGCTGATACGGCCGATTTGAATGCGGGCGCGATCATTTTCTAATTCGTCACGCAAAACTCTTTCGACATTACGACGATGTCTTTGCTCATACATATCGATGAAATCGATAACAACCAGACCGGCCAAATCGCGGAGACGAAGTTGTTTAGCGATTTCTTTAACTGCTTCGAGGTTGGTTGCGAAAGCGGTTTCTTCGACGCCGATTTCACGAGTTGCGCGACCAGAGTTTACGTCGATTGCCACTAGAGCTTCGGTGTGATCAATTACGATTGAGCCGCCAGATGGAAGGTTAATATTTTTTTCGTAGAGCGCAGTGATTTGTTGTTCGACGCGATATTTATTAAAAATCGGCACGCGTTCTTCGTGCGATTTGATGTTATGAGCAGAGCCAGGCATGGTCAGCTTCACAAAGTTAAGAACGGTGTTAAAGGCTTCAGTTCCTTCGATGATTACTTCGCCAACATGTTCGTTGTAAACGTCGCGAATGCATCTTTTGATTACATCATCTTCCGCATGAATGAAGGCCGGAGCAGTTGATGAATCAGCGGTTTCTTTGATGTTGCTCCACAATCTGTTGAGATAATCGCAGTCGCGCTTGATGTCTTCGGGTTTTTTGCCGACGCCAGCAGTTCTGATGATTACTGAGCGGTCAGCTGGAGTGTTGAGTTCGTTTAAAATTGAGCGCAAAAGTTTGCGATCGCGGAAATTATCAACCTTCTTTGAAACTCCTCCCTTGTTCGGCGTATTGGCCATAAGCACGCAATATTTACCGGCGATTGAGATGTAAGTCGTCATCGACGCGCCCTTATTGCCGCGCTCTTCTTTGGAGGTTTGTACCAAAATCAATTGGCCGGGCTTAATTACGTCTTGAATGTTGTAGCGCTTGTAAATGTTGTGAACATTGCCGCGATAAGCTCCTGTTTCATCTTCAACCGAATGGGCACCAGTTGTTATTGAATCCTCGTTGTCGTCTTTGTTGCTGTCCCTGTCTTTAGGGTTGTTGCCGCGATCACGTTCTTCTGATTCATTATTGTCTTCATCGTCATTTCGTGGAGCTTGGCTATTCATGTCGCGAAACTTTTGCCTTTCGCTTTCAGGAATTTGGTAGAAATCGGGATGGATATCGGCAAATGGTAAAAAGCCGTGACGGTCTGAGCCGTAATCAACGAAACAAGCCTGAAGAGAAGGCTCAACTCTAGTTACTTTTGCGAGGTAGATATTGCCTTTAATTTGTTTAATGGCGATGGCTTCACGATCAAAATCCTGGAGGATTCCATTTTCTAAAACTGCGATTCGGGTTTCTTCGCGGTGGGCGGCGTCGATTAAAATTGTTTTCATGTTCCTTGAAATTAATAGCGGAAGGAACGGCTATTTACCTAGGTCGAGATAAGATTGTTTGATGAGAATAACATAAAAATCCTAGGAATAACTGCTTCAGCTGATTGTAAAAATGGTAGTAAATATTGGCGCAAAACGGCCAAGAAAAATTCGGGCGGAAGTTAGGAATCGCAAACTTATTTACCAGTTGTTTCTGTTTGAGAGTCGAGCCAGTTTAAATATGCCTTAGAGCCTTGATCTATCTGAATCGCCAAGATTTGCGGAGTCTCGTAAGAATGATGTTCTTGAATAATTTTTTCTACCGCCGGGTAAAGCGAATTTTTGGTTTTGATACGCAGTAAAATTTCGCGATCATTTTGTAATTTGTTCCGCCAAAAATACATGCTTTTGATCTCGCAAAATTGCACACAAGCAGCAAGATTTTTGCTTAATAAAATCTTCGCGAGATTTTTCGCTGAACGTAAGTTTGGGTAGGTAGTTTCAACTAAAATTAATTTTTTCATGATTTTTGCGCATCGAGGCTTAGTTACAAAAAATAGTTTAGAGAATTCAATTGCAAGCCTGGAAGCGGCTTATCAAGCGGGATTTCGTAATATTGAATTTGATCTGTGGTTCTTGAATGGAGTAATTTTGGTAAAACACAATAAGCCTGAAGGTGAAGATCTTCCAACTTTAGGTGATTATTTGCGTCTCGGCAATGAAATGACTTACTGGCTTGATTGTAAAAATTTAGATGGGAGCAATGCCAAAGATGCTTTGGAGTTAATTTTCTACGAGATCAAAAAAGCAAAAATAAATCTCGAGCAAATATTTTTGGCAACATTTGCACTGGATGACGAAGTATTAACACAAGCGCGAAGAATATTTGGCAAGGACGTTAAATTTATTTTCGCTTGCGGAGAGAGTGATAAAATTGGCGAGCTAGAAAAATTCTGCGCCCAAAACCAAGTGAAGTTCATTTCAATTTTTCACGAATTTATCGACGCAGATTTTGTCAAAAAATTTTCCAACCAAGAAATTTTTGCCTGGACGGTGAATGATGTTAAGAGGCTAAAAGAGCTTGAAGCTCTAGGTATAAAATATTTCGCAAGCGATCATCTACCTTCGTCTTCCCTGAATCATTAGAAGGGTTTGGCCGCAAATTCTAAAGGAATCTCAGTTTTTTGCGCCAAGGATAGCGGATGAGGATGAGGCAATTACCTTTTGATATTTCCCGCTATTTTGTTCCTCAAAAACTTCAAAATGCTCACCAAATGGATCAGATACTTTGAAAATAATTTTCGGACTTTTGTCTTTTTTATCATTGAGGTAAAGGTCCCACAAAACGTAGCGCTTCAATCCATCTTCGTAGCTGATCTTAGTTTTTTCTTCGCTGTCAAAAATAACTTCCACCACCGTCATTTCCCACTTACCAGCGCGTTTTGTAACGATTGCGGTGAGCGAAGATACATCAACAAAATCTGGTCCAAGATCAGAGTCGGTGCTGTCGCGCAAAAGATAGAGATTGAAGGCCAAAGTCAAAGGCTTGCTTTTTATCTTCCACAAAAAAGTGGTGGTTAGATTTTCTACGGTATTTTCCGCGACATTGTGATTGAGAAAAAATTTTTCGATTTTCTTCACGAGGTCGGGATATTTTTTAAAATCTTCGCGCCAGGAATTTTGGTAATTGCGACTATTGGCCGCGATTAAACGCCAATTTTCCTTAGACAAATCTGGAATTCTTTGCCATTTGGTGATGTAGCTGTGATCAATAATTTTATTTTTAGGAAAGAATTTGGCTTTATTCCCGACGATTTTTCCAAGATTCTTTTTTCCAGATTCGACCAAATAATTTTCTTGTAGAAAATTCTGTAAATCTTCTGGCGACTTGATCGAGCTTTGTGTTGTTGCTAATTTTTTTAGCTCCTTATCTTCTTTTAGTAAATCAGCTGCGAAGTTAAGAGCGGCGCTATTCGAAGCCACTGCAATTTTGACTAATTTTTTATCCGATTTGATTTGTTGGGGCGCAAATTCAAGCAACAAACCGTTGTCGGAAAAAGCGCGAGTAGCAAATTCTGGAAGTAGTTTGAGGCGATCGGAAGCGAATTTATAATTGAGTGAATCGATCTCGATCATGCGGTGCATAAAGAGTTTATTGTCGAGCAAAGTCCAAGAGGCATATTGCAGGGCAGGGCGATTTAGGTAGGTCGCCTTCTCCATAAAAGCCGGACTGGAAAGTACTTCTGGCGCAGCAAATTGTAGAATTTCTGGACTTATTTTTAGTAAACGAGAAATGAAAATCTGATCTTCTTGAAGCGCATCAGCAGCGTTTTGAAATTGTGATGGATCAATCAAAACAGCTTTGAGAATCAAGGTGCGATCAAGTCTAAAACAATCTGGAAGTTGAGAAATCGCTTCAGGATTTTTCTTAGAAACTTCTTGAAGAATTTGATCGTAATAAAGCGGTATATTATCGCAGGAATCTTGCGCAAATGCCGAAGAGGAGAGGAGAAAAAATATCGCCGATGACGCCACTCTGAGTTTGTCTAAGAGTGATGTGTTCATGATTTTCTAACCTCGAAGCGAAGAGATATCTTTAATCTCAATCGTTCTGTTAGTGCGGAAGTAAATTACCAAAATAGCTAACCCAATTGCGGCTTCAGCGCCAGCGACAGTTAGAACAAAAATAGCAAAAATTTGTCCCACTAGATCATGCAAAAAAGCAGAGAAGGCTACGAAGTTAATATTGATCGAAAGCAGCATAACTTCAATTGACATCAACAAAGAAATCACATTTTTGCGATTAAGAAAAATCCCACTAACTCCAATGCAAAAGAGAAGTGCGGATAAAGTGATGAAGTCTTGCAGTTCGAGTCCGTTCATAATTTATAAATCAATTCCTTCGCCACTTTTCACCTTAACAACTTCAAGTGAAGTGGCTTTGTTACGCGCTACTTGTTCGGCGATATTTTGTTTTTTAATCGGACGAGCTTTGTCGCGCATTGTTAAAACAATCGCACCAATCATCGCGACAAAAAGCACCGCTCCAGCTAGTTGGAAAGGCAAGATAAAGTCGGTGTAAAGCACATTACCAATCGCCGAAGTGTTGCTGATTTCTGTTGGAGTCGGAAAGAGAGTCTTGGTTTCATAAAATTTTACTGTTGAAAATTTGATGATGAGCAAAATTTCAGTAAAGAGCACAACGCCTACTAAAATAAAGATCGGGCGTTTGCGATTAACTTCATTTTCGCGCTTAACATCAACATTTAGCATCATTACCACGAACAAAAATAGCACCGCGATTGCGCCTACATAAACAACGATCAAGAGCATCGCCAAGAATTCGGCGCCGAGCAAAATAAAAAGTGCCGAGGCATTGACGAAGGCCAAAATCAAAAACATCGCCGCATGCACCATGTTGCGCGCGCTAATGGTGGCAAGAGCCGAAGAGACCAAGACGAATGAGAAAATGTAGAATAGATCTAGTGTGAAGTTCATTTTAACGATGTTTTAAATCCGCTTCGATATTGCTTCGCAGCGCATATTCGTAGCGGTCGCCATTAGCGAGAAGTTTTTCTTTGTCATAGTAAAGTTCTTGGCGAGTCTCGGTGGCAAATTCGAAATTTGGCGACTCAACAATGGCATCAACCGGACAGGCTTCTTGGCACAATCCGCAGTAAATACATTTCAACATGTCGATGTCGTATTTTGTGGTGCGACGTGATCCATCATCTCTTTCCTCAGCTTCAATTGTGATTGCTTGCGCGGGGCAAATCGCTTCACAAAGTTTGCAGGCGATACATCTTTCTTCACCATTTGGATAGCGACGCAAAGCATGTTCACCACGGAAGCGGGGGCTAAGTGGGCCTTTTTCGTAAGGATAGTTGATCGTAAGTTTTTTCTTAAAAAGAAAAGACAAGGTTTTGAGATGACCGAAGAAAATTTCTTTCAAGAAGAAGGCGTAAGCGATTCTGAAAAGTTTCATTTTATTTGAAGTAAACGATGTAAGTGGCGGTGCCGACAACCCAAATTAATGAGAGCGGTAAAAATACTTTCCAGCCTAGACGCATGAGTTGATCGTAACGGTAGCGCGGCAGAGTAGCGCGCACCCAAATGAAGCAGAAAAGTAAAAAGAAGATTTTTGTCATCAGCCAAATCGGACCAGGAATGAATGACAAGGATTCAAAAAGAGGCAACCAACCACCAAGAAAGAGGATCGAGGCTGATGCCGACATCAAAATCATATTGGCATATTCACCAAGGAAGAACATTGAAAATGGCATTGAGCTATATTCGACGTTATAACCAGCGACTAGCTCAGATTCTGCTTCCGGAAGATCGAATGGGTGACGATTAGTTTCAGCAAGAGCAGAGATAAAAAATAAGAAAAACATCGGCAGCATTGGCAAAATAAACCAGTGATCTTTTTGCGCGAGAATGATGTCGTTAAGTCGCAAAGAACCAACGCAGAGAACGACAGAAATAATGATCAAGCCAATTGAAACCTCGTAAGAAATCATCTGCGCTGAAGAGCGAATTGCGCCAAGAAATGCATATTTCGAGTTACTCGCCCAGCCCGCAATTATGATGCCGTAAACACCAAGAGATGAAGTGGCGAGTAGATACATGATGCCAACATTAATGTCGGCAATAACAAAAGTTTCAGAAAATGGAATTACCGCCCAGCCAATCAAGGCAAGAACAAAAGTGATGATTGGAGCAAGAAAAAATAAAACTTTATTAGCCGCGGTTGGAATAATTACTTCTTTAAGCATCAGCTTCAAACCGTCGGCAAGAGGCTGCAACAAACCAAAAGGACCAACCACGTTCGGGCCTTTACGCAATTGCATTGCGGCGATAACTTTGCGTTCCATTAAAGTTAGGTAAGCAACGGCGCCAAGAAGTGGAAGGACGATCAGTAAAATCCAGCCGAGAGTTGGCAGAATTTTTGACAAAAAAAGTTCAAGTAGTTGCGGTAAAATTTGTTCCATTTAAGGGAGAAAAAAAATGTGAAAGCGCGAACAAATTATTTAACGAATCAGCAATGTCAATTTAAGCAGAACTAGAGTTGTCAATGCTGCTGCTATACCGGCTAAAATATCGTCTAGTATTACGCCCACGCCACTTTTCATGCGATCAGCACGACCAATCAAAGAAGGTTTTGTAATGTCAAAAAATCTGAAAGTAAGAAAAGAAAATATGAGATGGATTGCGATTAAGTTGAAATCGCTGAAGTAATATTCATGCATTAGAATGAAACCTGGTTGCAAAGCAATGATCTGACCAATCACTTCATCAAGCACGATTGTTTTGTGATCGATCTGCTTAAGTTTGAATTGTTTTTGATAAGTCGGAATCGCCAATGAGCCGTAGAAAAAGGCGATTACCAAAAATACCGTCCAAATAATATTCTGGTTCGCGAGCGACATTTCGAGGCCGCAGAAAATGGAAGTTAATGCAAACCAAAAAAAAATGGTGACTGCAGATCCAACTGTTCCAGGAATTTTTGGGAATTTTCCGAAATAAAAAAAAGTAAGGATTAGTTCGTTTAATTTAGACATTTTTAAAATGTATTAAGGATTTCGAAGTAAGATTTATGTAATTCATTCGAATTCAAAAATTTTTACCACCTCTAGTTGTGTCTGGATTAGTCAGCGTTTTTTTGGATAGGGCTTTGGTTTTTGTTTTGGGCCTAACAACAACATCTCCGTGCTGAATTGTGGAAGGTCTTAATCCCCTTTCGGTTGGCGTGTAAAAATTTGCGCTTGTTCTAGTAAGAATATTGTCATCATTTGGATCAAAAACATCTTTTTTGCCAAGTCCATCCGGCCTCTGCTTAGCTGGTACTCTGAATTCCCTTGATGAATTCTTAACCCACGCTCTGAATTTTTCAGAGCGAGTTGGTTTATCGGCTTTAGTTAGTTGCGCGAGAGTTTCTTCTCTTATTTCACTATTCAGATCTATTGATTTCTGGGGGTCAATTTCTTCAAATTTTTTTGTATGTTGCAGAGTTAATTGGCCAGCATCTTTTTC
>CAMBFP010000005.1 GCA_945865745.1 Rhizobium sp. Q54
CACTAATGTGTCTGTAACAGAAATAACTTTGCGAACCTCTTTTCCTTCAATGAATCTTTTCACATTTTCATTTTCGAAAGCGGCTTTTTCGAGATCTTCTTTTGAAGAGCCTTTCAGCATTTGAATTACAGCGCGGAGTTTTCCACTTACTTGCACAGCGATTCCAACTTCATCTTCGATGATTAAATTTGAATCGAATTCAGGGAATTTTTCTTCAGTAACTAAAGTTTTGTAACCAAGTTCAGCCCACAATTCTTCAGCCAAATGTGGCATTATTGGGGCGATTAAAATCACTAAATTTTTAAGCGCGAATTCAGGAATAAATTCAGATTTTTCCAAGGCATTTGAGAATTCACGAATCTTGGCGATGGCTCGGTTGAAACCCATTTTTTCATACTCGTCTTTTACAGCGGCGATTGTTTTGTGAGTGAGTCTAATGATCGCATCATCCTTTGATTCAGAAGCGTTCGAAGATTTATTCATTTTAAAATCTTCAGATCCTTGACGCTGAGTGCCAAGGACAAAGTTTCTGTTGGAAGCAACTAATCTCCAAAGACGATTGGCATATTTCCAGCAACCGTCAATGCCGCTTTCAGACCATTCTAAATCGCGTGAAGGCGGAGTGTCGGAAAGCATAAAAAGCCTTGCGGTATCTGCGCCGTAAGCCTCAACAATTGAAGCTGGTTCAACGGTATTCTTCTTCGACTTACTCATTTTTTCAGAGCGACCAAAGATTACTTCTTCTGGTTTGCGAGCAAGGGCATCGGCTGGGAAAAGCCATTTTCCCGTTTCTTTGTCTTTAAAAGTTGCATGACAAACCATGCCCTGAGTAAGTAAGTTTTTGAAGGGCTCAGAAATGTCAAGATAGCCACATTTTTTTAGCGCTTTGGTAAAAAATCTGGCATAGAGCAAGTGCAAAACTGCATGTTCGACGCCGCCGATATATTGATCTACAGACATGAATTTATTTGCTGAGTCGCGATCAAAGGCTTTATCTTCGGGCTGCGAAATGAAGCGTAAATAATACCAAGAACTCTCAAAGAAAGTGTCGAAAGTATCAGTCTCACGGATGGCTTTTTGACCTTTATAAGTTGTGTATTTCCAAGTCGGATGGAGTGAGAGAGGATTTCCAGCGCCGGTGAATTCTACGTCTTTTGGCAGTTCAACGGGAAGTTCATCTTCAGGAACAGGAACCACAGTTCCATCTTCCAAGTAAAGAATCGGAATCGGGCAACCCCAATAACGTTGACGAGAAACGCCCCAATCGCGAAGACGGTAATTAATTTTTTTCGTCGCTTGATTTATTGCGGAAAGTTTTTTGAAAACTTTTTCTTTTGCCTCCGCGCAAGTTAATCCATCCAAAAAATCAGAATTAATCATTAAACCATCTTCAAGATTAGCTTGGCTTGGCACATTAATTTCGTCGAAAAGATTTTCGATTATTTCAGAATTTGTTTTGCTGATCTGATGAAGCTTGCGCGCAGCTTGAGAAATATCGGCGTAGATTCCGAGATTATTGATTTCGTTAAATTCTGCGCGGGCTGAGTAAGCTAGTTTTTCTTCGTCGAGACTAAATTTTGCGCTCACGTCTTCGGGCTTGTTACCGCGAGCATCAACGCGAATCCATTTTTTGTTTAAATAAATTGCATTGATCGTGTGAATGATTTTGCGGTCAGAAATAGTTTCGTCGAACATCAGAAGTTGATCAGAAAATCCACAAGGAATTTTCATGCCGCGTAAAATCGCACAGAGTAAAGCTGATTTTCCAAAGCAGAATCCGGCTTTTGCTGTCAAGACCTCACTAGCTCTAAGGAGTGGAGCTTGTAACAAATATTTCGCGTCATCCATGCAATGATTAATTTCATCACGAACAAATTCGTAAGCGAGTTTTGCTAGCTCGACATCGTCTTTTGCTTCGGCTTTGAAACGCGCAATTACAGCCTGAATACCTAAATCAGAAAAATTTATTAGATCGGTTTCTGCTAAAAATTTATCGAAATTTTCAACAACTTGACGAATCGGAAGTTTGTATTTTGTCGCAAACTCAAAATCGCGTTCATCATGCGCAGGACAGCCAAATATTGCTCCCGTGCCATATTCCATCAAAACAAAATTAGCAACGTAGACGCCTAGTTTACAATTTGCATCGAGAGGATGGTTTACTTGTAAATCAATCTTAAAACCGCGCTTTTCTTGCTTCTCAAGGGTTTGTTCATCAACGGCCGAACGGTTGCACTCAGCGATAAAATTTTGGAGTTCAGGATTTTTTTTGGCAAGTTCTGAAGCGACAGGATGATTAGGTGAAATACCGAGGAAAGACGCGCCGAATAAGGTTTCAGGGCGCGTTGTGTAAACTGGAATTGCTTCATCTTTTCCGCTGATTTTGAAATCAATAGTCTGGCCTTCGCTCTTGCCTATCCACCTCTCTTGCATGATGCGCACGCGCTCATCCCAGCCGGAAAGATTTTTTAATTCAGACAAAAGCTCTTCAGAAAAGTCAGAAACCTTTAAGAACCACTGCTTTAATTTCTTTTTTTCAACTAATGCCCCAGAGCGCCAGCCGCGCCCGTCAATAACTTGCTCGTTAGCAAGAACTGTTTGGTCGATTGGATCCCAATTGACATGAGACTCTTTTTGGTAAGCGAGGCCATTTTTGAGAAAATCGAGGAAAATTTTTTGCTCGTGCTTGTAGTAGTTGGGCAAGCAAGTTGCAACTTCACGGTCCCAATCGATTGAAAGACCGACTGATTTCAGCTCGGCGCGCATTTGTTCAATATTTTTCAGCGTCCAATTTTCTGGATGAACTTTGTGTTCAAGTGCGGCATTTTCAGCAGGAAGACCGAAAGCATCAAAACCCATCGGATGCAAAACGTTGAAGCCACACATTTTTTTGAAACGTGCTAAGGCATCACCAATCGCATAGTTACGAAGATGTCCCATGTGAATTTTTCCTGATGGGTAAGGAAACATTTCGAGCACGTAATATTTTTCTTTGGCAGAATTTTCGTCAAATTTGAAAATCTTTTTTTCCGCCCAGAGATTCTGCCACTTTGCTTCAGCGAGCTTGTGGTTGTAGTTGAAAATTGCCGTCATTTATTTTTTGTGAAGATGGCTTTTTTTATGAGAGTAGAGGAAGTAGAATACGGTGCCGATTGCAAACCAAACAAGAGTAGGCTTTCCAACTTCTTTCATGAGTACGTAGATTAAATAGCTACATCCAGCTACGGCTAAAGGAGCAATTACAAAAACTGCCGGACAAATAAATGGCCTGTGTAGGGCTGGTCTTCTAATGCGCAAAATAACCACGCCGATTGAAACAATCGCAAAAGCAAAAAGTGATCCGACGCTGCACATTTGTCCCATGACGTGAATCGGCATGAAGCCAGCAACTAAGCAAACAATCAGTGTAACGAAGAGGCAATTTAGGTAAGGAGTGCCGTGTTTTTTGTGAATCTTGCAGAAGAAAGCTGGAAGCAAACCATCACGTGACATAGCAAAGAAAATGCGCGATTGACCAAACATCATTACCAACAAAACCGCAACCATTCCGGCGATAGCGCCAGTTGCAATCATGGCCGAACCTAAATTACTGCCATTATCGCGAAGTGCACGCGCCATTGGTTCAGCGTTGTTTAGAGTAGAGAAATTTACTATGCCGGTAAGAGTTAGGGCAACGACGACGTAAATCAAAGTACAGACAAGCAATCCGCCAATTAAGCCAATTGGGATATCGCGTTTAGGATTTTTACATTCTTCGGCGGTAGTTGCGACTGCATCAAAACCTAAGTAAGCGAAGAAAATCATGGCAGCGCCAGATAAAACGCCGTCAAAACCAAATGGGAAAAAGTTGGAATAGTTTTCTATTTTGATGTGAGGCACGGCAATGACCAAAAAAAAGAAAATGATTACGAGCTTTAGAACGACTAGAACGCGGTTGATTAAAATACTTTCACGAGTGCCATGAAAAAGAAGTAGACCGGTAAAAAGAGCGATTGAAACAGCGGGAAGATTAATTATTCCACCTTCGGAAGGAGATTTGGTTAGATAGTAAGGAATTTCGAATCCGCCCTGTTTTAAGATGCCGACAAAATATCCAGACCAGCCTGCCGCCACAGTTGAGGCATTAACGGCGTAACCAAGAACTAATCCGCAAGCAACAAGCCAGGCGACGAATTCACCAAGAACAATGTAAGTATAAGAGTAGGCGCTGCCAGAGACGGGCACGGCGGAAGCGAGTTCGGTGTAAGCAAGACCAACGAAGATGCAGACTAAGCCAGCCAGAGCATAAGAAATTGCAATTGCTGGTCCGGCATGTTGTGCAGCGGCAATTCCGGTTAAAACAAAAATTCCTGTACCGATCGCCGCGCCAATTCCCATCAGCATTAAATCCATGGCACCAAGGGTTTTCTTCAGCGGATTTTCTCTCGCCTCCTTCATTATATTTTCAAGAGTTTTGGTGCGCAAAAGGGCTCTTAGCGATTTCATTGAATTATAAATTAGGGATTAAAAGAGAAAAAATTAATCAGAGGCATTTATTGCTTCTTCTGCAGTTTCAGGGGTAATAAAACCCTTAGCGAGAAGATCATTTACTGAGTCTTTCATCTGGCACATGCCAATTTTTTTGCTGAGTTCCATGATTGAATTGATCTGCGGAATTTTATCTTCGCGAATCAGGTTTCTAATTGATGAATTTGCAAACATGATTTCGTAGGCAGCAATTCTTCCGCCGCCTTTTTTCTTAAGAAGACGTTGTGAAATTACCGCCTTAATTGAACCAGAAAGCATGGTGCGAACCACAGCTTTGTCTTCAGCAGAAAATACGTCGATGATTCTGTTAATTGTTTTTGCAGCAGAGCTAGTGTGAAGAGTTCCTAGAACTAAGTGACCGGTTTCAGCGGCGGTTAAGGCAAGGTGAATAGTTTCAACGTCTCGCATTTCACCTACTAAGATCACATCTGGATCTTCACGCAAAGCGCTCTTCAAAGCAGCGGCAAAAGATGCGGTGCTATTTCCGACTTCACGTTGATTAACCAAGGATTTTTTACTTTTATGCACGAACTCGACCGGATCTTCGATGGTCAAAATATGATGGGAATGATTGGTGTTAATGTAATCAATTAAGGCAGCGAGTGTAGTTGACTTACCGCTGCCAGTCGGACCAACCACCAGTATCAGACCTTTAGTTGCATTAGACAAATTACGAATTACTTCTGGGGCATGTAAGGCATCAAGAGTTTTTATTTCAGTTGGAATTTCGCGAAAAACAGCGGCTGGACCATTTACAGTTCGAAAAGCATTTACCCGAAAGCGCATGGTTTCACCAACTTGTATTGCAAAATCTAACTCCATTTTTTCTTGGTAAGTTTTTTTTTGCAGATCGGTCATGATGGACCGAATCATATCAAGCACTTGCTCAGCCGTTAAGATTGGAGAATTTGGAATCGCAGAAATATCTCCGTCAATACGCAATGATGGAGCTGCTCCAGTTGTAATGTGCACGTCGGAGCATCCTTGCTTTTTAGCGTAATGGAGAATTTTTTCGATCATATTTTGGTGCTGATAAATTCAATTCGTTTTTTTACCTGATCTATAGGCACAGATTGATTGACATCGGAATATTTACGAACCACTTCGGAGTAGAGGTCAAGTGCCTTGGAATATTGCTCAGTTTGGTCGTAAATCACCGCCAAGTTATATTTGTAATCAACATTCTCGGAATCGAGCGTGATGGCTTTTTGCATCAAAGAAATTGCCTGATCATGGTTTTTTGCTTTGTTGTACGCGAGTGCGGCAAAAGCGAGAATATTTGGCGAATCAGGATTTTGCACGGCGAGGCGCGAAAGCAGGTATGTCGCGTCTTGCGGTGAATCTTCGATTAAAATATCTAACAAATTCCCAACAACTTCTTCTTGATTTTCAACGCCAGATTTAAGCATTTGATAGTAGAGCGTTTTGGCCTGACGGAATTGGCCAATCTTTTGATAAACCGTAGCAAGGGCAAATTTAGAATAGGAATTATCTCGTTCTTTTTCGAGTACTTGTTTGTAGAGCTCAATTGCCACCTCATACTGTCCGATCAAAACTGAATTATAAGCGATTTGCTCTTTTTCTCTAAGACTAGCTGAACCAACTTTTGAATCTGCAACCACCATATCTATCTTGACTGATGACGTTGATTTTTCGTCATTTCCAGCTTCGATATCGATGTCACTTTTTCTGCTAAGATTTTTCTTTTTGTAAAAATCAATTTGCTGACGCGATGACTTGTCGAAGATTAAAGTTCTTTCAATTTCTTTAACGACATCATTGGTCGAAACGTAATCATCGGCAAATGATTTTTGCGCAAAAAAAACCAAAAAAATTATGAAGCTTTTTAAGCTAGTTCTCATTCTTTTTGTATTTTGTTTTAATGTAGACCATCACCGCCATTACCGAAGCTGGGGTGATGCCTTGAATCTTGAATGCAGACTTGATTGTAGTCGGGCGAAAGCGACTTAACTTTTCACGCGTCTCATTCGAAAGACTCTGAATTTGGGCATAGTCAAGATCAAGTGGAATTTTGAGATTTTCATCCTGCCGAAAAATTTCTAAATCACGTATTTGGCGCTCAAGGTAAGAAGAATAGAGTGCCTCGATGGCAATCTGATTTTTTGTGGCGGTGTCGATTTGAGAAATTTCTTCAGGCCAAATTTTTTCGAGCGTAGAAAAATTTATTTCTGGAAAAGAAAGAAGAAGAAAGGCGTCACGAACAACTCCATCTTGTTTTATTAACACCCCAAATTCTGCAAGTTTTGTTGGCGAAATTTTTAGGCTCGTGAGTAAATTTTTTGCTGAGCTGAGGCGCGATTTTTTTTCTAAAAATTTTTCTGCACGTTCGAGCCCAACACAGCCGATTGCAAATCCCATTTCTGTTAAACGCGCATCAGCATTATCGGCACGAATACTTAAGCGATATTCAGCGCGAGAGGTTAGCATGCGGTATGGTTCGGAAGTGCCGAGACTGGTGAGGTCGTCAATCATTACGCCGATGTAGCTGTTCGATCTATCTAAAACAAATTCATCTTCATAGTCCGCTGGTCGAGGGGATTTGAGAGTAAGGGATGGTTCTTGATGTTTACCTTGATCTCGACTCCGCTCGATCGGCGGTAAGTCCAACTCAATGGGTAAGTTCAGCTCGATCGGTGACAATGACTTTAAACCAGCATTGATTCCGGCTACAATTCCCTGCCCTCCAGCTTCTTCGTAACCTGTGGTTCCGTTGATTTGCCCAGCAAGAAATAACCCACGAATTTTTTTTGTTTCAAGCGTTGGCAATAATTCGCGCGGATCAACAAAATCATATTCAATCGCATATCCTGGTTGCGTAACGATGCAATTTTCGAGACCGGGGATTGTTTTTAAAAACTCGATTTGAACTTCTTCGGGAAGTGAAGTTGAGATTCCATTTGGATAAATTAAATCCGAATCAAGACCTTCTGGTTCTAAGAAAATTTGATGACGTTCTTTATCTGCAAAACGATGAATTTTATCTTCAATCGACGGGCAATAACGCGGGCCAACACCAGCAATATGGCCGCCATACATCGCAGATTTATCTAAATTATTTTTGATAATTTTATGCGTTTTGGCATTGGTGTAAGTAATGTAACAAGAAATCTGCGGGACAGAAATTTTTTCGTTTAAATATGAAAATGGTCGCGGCTCGTCGTCGCTTGGTTGTGGTTCGAGATCAGTAAAATTAATTGAAGATTTTAAAATGCGCGGAGGTGTTCCGGTTTTAAGTCGCGACAGCATGAAATTATAACGCTCGAGAGTTTTTGAAAGTCCGTGCGAAGGCTCTTCACCAACGCGTCCTGCAGGAATTTTTTTATCGCCGATATGGATCATGCCACGAAGAAAGGTTCCGGTCGTGAGAATTACTGATTTGGTTTTAATCTGCTGATTGCTGGTTATTAGCCCAACTACCTTTCCATCTTCAATCACAATATCTTCAGCGCTATCAAAGAGAATCTCGAGGTTGGGATAATTTTCTAAAATCTTATTAATCGCTTTTTTGTAAAGTTTGCGATCGGCTTGCGCGCGCGGCGAATGAACCGCCGCACCTTTCGAAGAATTTAAAATACGAAAATGAATCCCTGCCATGTCGATGGCTTTGCCCATAATGCCATCAAGCGCATCAATTTCTCTGACTATTGTTCCTTTTGCCACGCCGCCAATCGCGGGATTGCAAGACATCTCACCAAGATTTTCTGATTTTTTCGTAAGCAATAAAGTCTTCGCACCCATGCGTGCGGAAACGCATGCGGCTTCAATTCCAGCATGACCTCCGCCAATTACGATTACGTCGAAGTTTGTGAGCGACATGTTAACTAACCCCCCCGACCGGGAGAAGGAGACTTAACAATTATTCTTCCTCCTCCTTTTTTAAAAAGACCTGAAAATCCCGATGAAGCTGCAATTGAAAAACTTGGCTCGACTTTATCTGCCAATAATTTGACTTCTGTAGGTGCACCTTTTGAATTTAGTCCAAAAGTTTTAGTTTCTAACTTACCAACATTTTTGTACTGCGCCTCGTAGTTGAGGGTGCCGTCCTCTTTAACTTCTTGAAAACCAACTGTAACGCTAGCTTTTTTGCAATGCTCTTTCATGTTTTCGCAAAGCTTCTCGTAGTTTTCTTCTTCTTTAAGAAATTCTTTCTCTGTTTTCCCGGACATCTCTTTTTCAGAAAAGAAAGTGAGCAAAAATTTTCTGTCTGCTGATGAGCAAATTATTTCCTTGGCACCAGGAGCATCTAAAGTCATCCGCTTCAATTCTCCTTTCGTTTCTCCTTCTCCTTTTTCTTCAAACTGGATTTCTGGGGATAAAAAATCTGGATTCGCCGCCTTAGAAGATCTTGATCCTTCTAATTTCACGGGAACAACCAAATCAAAACCCTCAAAAGAATTAATAACTGCATATTTTTTTGACGCATTTTCTAAAGCTTCAGGAATAAGTTCTGACGCTATTTCAAATAAATCATCTCCAATTTCTGGTTGTGTAATACAATGTTTGAAAAAATCTTTCTTAAATTCTTCTTTTTCTACTGCAGATAAAGAATCCAGTTTTCCCTTAAGACTGGCTTTAAATACATCATCAATTTCTTCAAAAGATTCTTGTTTGACGGAATCGTTACCAAGATTAGTAACAAGTTTTAAATCATGATCACTGATGATCAACTTAGTATTTTCACCAATTTTAACAACCAGACCAGTATCTAAGATTTCTCCTCCCAATTTCTTAAAAACCACATCTTCGCTTTTTGGCTTTTCTTGCGGCTTATGACTATTCACTTTTTGCATAGGCAAGGTTTTCGCCTTAAGATCCATAGAAACTTCCACGCCATTATAAAGCATCGCCGAGCTTAAGCACTGACCTTCATTAACCGAGATCGCCTTAATTTCGAAATCACGAGCGGCCTCTTTGACTCCTCGACCATAAGGCATGGAATTAAGTTTTTCGTACGGTATCGTTACATATTTTCCGTTTTCTTCTTTGTGAAAGACAACTCCGGTGTCAATTATTAAATCGCCTTTTTTGTGTTCTTCGTTAACTTTTTTACCTTGACGCCAGACAGAAAAATTTCCGTCATAATCACACCTAGAAACTCTTACGTAACATTGCTGAGTATCTGGAAGAGTAAGGTACATTGTATCATCGCCCTCATCACCATTGAAAATAACAGTGGCGATATTGTCTTTGCCTCGCGGTCTAAAAACTGAAATACCCTTATATGCAGAGGCGGGCATTTCTTCTGCGAGTAACTTTTCAAAACCTTTTCTGCCTTTTTTATCCCATCTATTAGAGAATGTTGTTAGGTCTTTACTCATATATGCCGCTAACGCTTTCACTCTTTCATCAAGATCAAGATTAAATGTATACTTACCATCTTCCATCGAACTTTTCACGTTTGCAGCAATCTCTCCTTGCATTTGGCGTGAGGTCATTTTGCGTGCGCGACTTCTCATTTCTTCGCTTGAATGACCTTCTATTAAATTTTTAATCTTTTTGATTTTTTCTGGATCAATGATTGCTAATCCACCCGACTCTGGAATAGAGCCTTCAAGAATTTTGTTGAACTCATGACCTTCCGGATCTTCCCTAAAACTTTTTAAATTTTCTTTTAATTTTAGCCTCTTCTTCGCCATTTCTTCAGGCGATTCATTTGGATTTACTTCAGAGTCTTTTAATAATTTGCGCAACCCAGCAAGTTGATCAGAAAGTTCATCTCTAAGTCTTTTTAATTCCTTCTCTACTTTAGGCTTAGGATTAGAGCTCGTTGCTCCGAAGGGAACTTTCTTACCATTTTCATCAAAAATCTTCCCAAGAAGAAGTTTATTCCTGGCGTCGGTCAAAACTGCTATCGCATAATCTATCCCCTCACGCCTAGTCTCGAATTCAAGATTTTCTTTGTAAACCTCCTCACTGCGCCTAGAAATTTCCGGAATCTCTTTGGAGAAAATTTTAGTCACACCATTGTCACTTAAAACAGCAACACAATAAGAACTTTTTACTCTGCCATCACCATTTGGCATATCTTCGATGTGGGCGATCGAGACTTTATCAGAGCCTGTTCGCACCCTTCTATTCGCATCAGCAACTTGCTTGGTGAACTCGCAAAAACCTGATGCTTCAGAGAATATGTGAACAGCCAATCCGGTATTCCCGTGGGAGATATACTTGCCCCTAACTTCTTCAATGGCATTAAGGCTATAACCCTCACTAATAAAATCTTCTTTTTCTATAATAGTTTCTCCGAAGATATCGAAATCAGTTCCCAGCTCATCCAGTTTAAGACCTAGTACAATATCCGACTTTTCTTCAAGGGCTTTAAGCGTTAAAGCATTAGCTTCATTAAGCCTAACTCTCATGCCCTTAGAAAATGTTTTTAATGTTATTTGAGCTTTGTCATTTAGTGATTTTCTACTCTCGACAATTTTTTCTTCATCAAAATTAATCCCCTCTCTAATCATCTTCAGAACAAGCCTTAAATCCCCATGCGCGATATGATCCGTATTTTCGCCGCTCTGCTTCTTATCAGTCGAGCCAAGCAAGGCTCTAAGAGCCCGATTTACCTCATCAACTGAGTTTTCATATGTTGGACTTTCTTGGTAATCTTCGAGTTCCTTAAGAGCGCGCTCTTTAGCAGCAATTGCATCATCAGCTTCTCTCAAAACAAAACGTTTATTAAACTTATCAGAAGAAGTTAATCTGACAAAAAATTGTTGTTTTAACTTTTCTGTTAATTCTTCATCGTTCAGAAGATCATCTTTTCCTTCAACTTTTCTCTCTCTAGCATTCCAATTTTCATCATCTTTTTTTTCCGCTAACAATTTTTTAGCAGATTTTAAGGCAATCTCTAATGCTTCAGATTTAGCCTTTGCCTCATCCGCCTTTCTTTTTTCTTGTAGTTCTTTCAACTCAGAACTTGCATCCCAGATCCTAGATTTATGTTCTTCCTTATCCAGACGGGAATTAATTCCTACGACCATTCCAAGACTTTCGCTAAAAGCTTCGTAAGTTAAATCATCCTTCAATCCTTCGCGCTTCTTCAGCTCATTAAAACGGGCGCGCATGTAAAGGCCAACGACCGAATCTTGTCCGAGATGATTTAGCGCCCGATCTCCAGAAGTTTTTTTCTCTTTCTTTTCTCCTTCTTTTCTTTCCTCTTCTTCTCCTTTTCTTTCCTCTTCTTCTCCCCCTGGCCCCCCTTCTTCTAAAATTTTTTTCTTAACATTTTTGACAATCAATTTCCTGATATCTTTGTCGCTATGCTCTTCAGAAAGAAAATGATGCTCATGCTCGAGGCAGCTTATCAATAATTTTTGGTAAAAGTCTTTTCTTCTTCCTTCATTATCAGAATCCTCTTCTTCGGTTAAACTTTTTCCTTTTAACAATTTTTGCACATCGGAATCCACATCATCGCCGGAAGGAGTTGGTTTTTTATTCAAATTTGGAGCGCCTTTTTCTTCTCCATCAACGCCTTCTATACCCTTAATAACGATATCTTCCATGAAGGCAATCATGTCTTCGGCGGTCAATCCCCTAACATCAATATCATTGCCAAATGTATCAATGACACCTTGAATGATAGCAGCATCAAGAACAGCTACTCCTTCTTTCTTCTGCTTAAGATATTCTTCTCTAACTAATTTTGCCAATTCACGAAATTTATCTTGAGGTTTGTTTCGCTTTTTAGTGATCGGATCTTTTTCTCTTCCGGCAATAAGATCTGCAATTTCTCTATGCCCAATACGCGCCTTCTTAAGTTTAGCTTTTGTTTCAGGTGTTTCAGGTGTTTCAGGAAGTCGTTCTGGAAAAATTATGGGCTTAATTGCAACGCTTTCGACATCCATCTTGGCGTAGGTTAAAGGCCTGTTTCCGCTCCCATCAGTTTTATCCCTATCAACTCCGGCAGCAAGACAGGCTTTGAACAATGCTACATTTCCTAATTTTGCCGCTTGAAAGATTAACACTTCTCCTAAAGTGATAATTTCAGCATCTTGACCATCTGTTATGTCTGCGAATTCAGCTCCATCTTCACTTCCTTTCTTTTGAAGAGAGAAATTTCCGTTCTCACCCCTGAGGATTTTGAAAAAAAATGAAGGTACTTCCATTTCTTTAGATTCGTTTTGAACAGTGGAATCGGAATTAGGATTGTTTTCAAAAAACACCCTAAGAATACCTTGTCTCTCTATTTCAGTCGGCATATTTCAGTTCAAATTTAATCGAAAATTAGGCTCTTAGCCACAAGTGCAGCCTGGATAAAGAAGATCGGCTAATTTGCAACTGCAAGAACTTGAATGCGCATTGTCTTCGCGCTAACAAAAATTCTGTAAAATTTTTACCCAGAGGCGAGTAATTAATCGAAGCGCAATTAAATTGATGGACAACTTGCATCTTTTTTTTCGCCTCTTAGAAGGCGCGCCCGCATTTGAGCTCTTCAAATGTTTATCCTTAACTGTCACAAATAGCGGCGCGTTGGTGCTGGGCTTGTCCTGGTTTGCTGCTATTTGGTAAATAACCAAAATAAAAATATCATGTCTACAGAACTTCCAAACTTTACCATTCGCCAACTTCTTGAAGCAGGTGTTCACTTCGGTCACAAGACCATGCGCCGTAATCCAAAAATGGAAAAATACATTTTTGGCAGCCGTAACGGAATCACGATTATCGACCTAAACAAGACCGCCGCTCTTCTTCACAACTCATTAAAAACAGTTAAAGAAATCGCTAAAAATAACGGACGTATTCTTTTCGTTGCCACCAAAAAACAAGGTGTTGAGCCAGTTGCAGAAGCAGCAAAAAGATGTGGCCAATATTACGTTAACCAACGCTGGCTAGGAGGAATGTTGACCAACTGGAAAACAGTTTCTCAATCAATCAAAGCTTTGAAAAAAATCGAAGAGCAACTTGCTGACACCGAATTCGGCTACAATAAAAAAGAGAAGCTCGTTCTTGAAAGACAAAAAACAAAGCTTGAGCAAACTTTGGGCGGCATCAAAAACATGGGCGGATACCCTGATTTGGTTTTTCTCATTGATACTCATAAAGAGTCACTTGCTTTCGCTGAAGCCACTAAGCTTGGCATTCCGATCATGGCGATTCTTGATTCTAACTGTAATCCAGATGGCGTTACTTTTCCAATTCCAGGAAATGATGATTCTGCAAAATCGATCAAACTTTACTGTCGCTTAATATCTGATGCGGCAATCGCTGGAATCAAAGAAAACATGGTTCAATCTGGTATCGACATTAGTAAGTTAGAAGATAGCAATATCGCCGAACTGAAGAGACCAGCTGCTCCGGCTAAATTTGAAGAAAGAAAGCCAGCTAGAAAAGAATTTAAAAAAGAAGACAGATCTGAAAGAAAACCAGAAAGAAAATTCTCAGAAAAAAAATCAGAGAAGCCTTCTGAAAAATCTGACGTAAAAGTAGTTACCAAAAAACCAGCAGCAAAAAAACCAGTAGCGAAAAAATAATCCACTGTGAGTCATGTGTTTAAGCATGACTCACAACGCCCTTCGACAAAGTCAGGGCGACACCCCTCCTCACAATAAATTCTAAAAAATATGGCAGACTTAGCTCTTATTAAAAAACTACGCGATACCACAGGATGCGGAATCGCCGATTGCAACAAAGCCCTTGCGGCAACTAGCGACAATGTCGAAGAAGCAATAGATTGGCTTCGTAAAAAAGGTCTTTCTTCTGCGGCTAAAAAAAGCGGACGCGTTACTTCTGAAGGTGCGGTTGCAGTAAATGTACTTGGCAAAAAAGCATCGATCATCGAAGTAAATTCTGAAACTGACTTCGTCGCCCGCAACCAAAAATTCCAAGACTTAGTTACGAAACTTGCTTCTGAAGCTCTTTCTTTCGGTGATGATATTGCGAAATTTAAAGCAGAGAAAGATGAAGAAGTTAAACAACAAATCAGTGTTATTGGCGAAAACATTAACCTTCGTCGCATAGCTTCTCTTGAGGTTTCTCAAGGTTTAGTTGTGAGCTATGTTCACAATGCAACAGCTCCAAATATGGGTAAAATCGCTGTGCTTGTAGCCCTTGAATCACCTGCTAGCGAAGAAAAATTACTTGAGTTCGGCAAACAATTAGCGATGCACATTGCCGCCGCAAAACCAGAAGCTCTTGCCATAGAAGCGGTAGATCCAACAAGACTTGCTCGTGAAACTGATGTCTTGAAAGAACAAGCTCGTGCTTCTGGTAAACCTGAAAGCATCATCGACAAAATGATCGAAGGTCGTATCAGAAAATATTACGAAGAAGTCGTCTTTTTGGAACAGCTTTTTGTTATGGACGACAAATTGAAAATCAAAGACTTGCTTGTCAATTTCAGTAAAGAAAATGGCGCAACTAAAGTCACTGGATTCAAGCTATTCGTACTTGGAGATGGAATCGAGAAACAAGAAAATGATTTCGCTGCAGAAGTAGCATCAATGACAAAATAAAATTTTATGCCCGACAAGTCCGCTCTAAAATTTAAAAGAATTCTCTTTAAAGTCTCTGGCGAGGCATTGATGGGTGAGCGGGCTTTCGGACATGATCCGCAAGCGATAAAAAAGATTTGTCACCAAATAATTTCCGCTCATAAATTAGGCTGCGAAATTGCTGTTGTTGTTGGCGGAGGAAATATTTTTCGCGGCGTTTCTCAAGCAGCAGAAGGAATGGAAAGAGTGACAGCAGATTACATGGGCATGCTCGCCACCTGCATTAATGGCCTGGCACTTCAAAGCGCTCTTGAAATAAATGGCATCGAAACTCGTATGCTTTCGGCAATTACCATGAATAGCGTTTGTGAACCTTACGTAAAAAGAAGAGCCGCTCGTCACTTAGAAAAAGGCCGCATCGTAATTTTTTCTGCTGGAACTGGAAATCCATTTTTCACCACCGACACTGCTGCAATTCTACGCGCCGTTGAAATGGGGTGTGATGGAATTTTTAAAGGAACGCAAGTTGATGGCGTTTATTCTGCCGATCCAAAAATTGATAAAACCGCAATTCGCTACGATAAAATAAAATATATCGACGTAATCAAACAAGATCTTCGCGTCATGGATCAAACCGCAATAGCCCTCGCTAAAGACAACAAACTTCCGATCATTGTTTTCTCAATCAAAGAAGAAAACGCCTTGCAGCAAGTTGTTCAAGGATCCGGAAAATTCACAATTATCAATTAATATGCTTAACCAATTAGTCGAAAAAGCGCGTCAAAAAATGGAAGACACAATGACTTCTCTTAAGCGCGATCTTGATTCAATTTCAACCGGCCGCGCCCATCCAAATTTGCTGGATACTATTCGCGTTGAAGTTTACGGCCAATTAATGCCAATAACCCAAATTGGTTCAATATCAGTTCCCGAGGCAACAATGCTCGCTGTTCAGATTTGGGATCGCGAAAATTTGAAGGCAGCAGAAAAGGCAATCATCAACGCTAATCTTGGTTTCAACCCAATGATCGACGGCACAACTATGCGAATCTCCATTCCAAAATTAAGTGAAGAACGCCGCCGCGATTTATCCAAACTCGCCAAGAAGTATGGTGAGGATAAAAAAATCGCTCTGCGAAATATTCGTCGCGACATTATCGATGATTTTAAAAAACATGAAAAAGAAGTCGGCAAAGATCAAATTCACTCTCTCACTGAAATCATTCAAAAAACTACCGATGAATTCGTGAAAAAAACTGATGAAGCTGTAGTTGCCAAAGAAAAGGATTTGATGAAGGTTTAATGTTTTTTTCTCGCAAAAAAAACAAAGAGGAAGTCATTAATCTCAAGATTCCGCAGCATGTCGCGATTATCATGGATGGCAATGCAAGATGGGCGAAACAAAAAAACCTTCCGATAAAAATTGGTCACAAAGCTGGCTCAGAAAATGTTCGCAAAATTTCTGAAAATTGCATCGAGCTCGGCGTAAAATTTCTTACTATTTACGCTTTCTCTTCTGAAAATTGGGATCGCCCGCAAGAAGAAGTGAATTATCTAATGAATCTGCTTGAAGAATATCTCGAAAAAGAAACTAAGCCACTGATTGAGCAAGGTGTTAAGATTTTAATTTCTGGAAATTTGCAGAAACTTGCTGACTCAACTAAGAAAAAAATCATCGAAATCGAAGAAATTACTAAAGACAATAAAGCCCTCACTCTAAACGTTGCCTTCTCTTACGGCTCTAGGCAAGAACTTGTAGACGCTGTTAAAAAAATTACTGAACAGAAAATTCCCGCTAAAGAAATTAACGAAGAATTAATTAGCAAAAATCTTTATCACCCAGAAATTCCTGACCCAGATTTACTAATCAGAACCGCGGGCGATTTACGTGTGAGTAATTTTTTATTGTGGCAAATTGCTTACAGCGAACTCTACTTCACCGAGACTTACTGGCCAGATTTTGACAAAAAAAATCTGCTCATCGCTATTCAAAGTTTTAACAAAAGGGAGAGGAAATATGGTAAACGGTAAATTCAAAAAAACCCCGCTGCGCATTCTAAATAAATTGATCTCTCACGTTCATTTTCTTGAGCCGCGCGAAAATACAAAACAACGCGTGATTAGCTCATTGATCATGGTTCCTCTGGCTCTCTACGCAATTTTTTATTCAAAAAATTTCTTCATTTTTCTCAGCATCGCAATCGCAATGATGATGACGGTTGAATGGCTCGACATGACTCGTCGTGAAGAAAATCAAACTAAATGGCGCGCGATTGGCCTCTTCTACATTCTCATCCCGATTTATTCCGTGATCAAAATTCGCATGCTCGATAATTCCAGCATTTTATTTTGGATGTTCGCCGTAATCTGGGCGACCGACATTTTTGCTTTCTTCGCCGGTAGAAGTTTAGGTGGTCCAAAAATAGCACCAGATATTAGTCCAAATAAAACCTGGTCTGGCCTTGCTGGTGGGGTTATCGCAAGCATGTTGATCGGATTACTAAGTTCGTTCATGTTCGCTGCTGGCGGAATTTTATTTTTTGTGACGATAAGCATGTTTTTATCCCTACTGGAGCAAGGCAGCGACTTACTCGAGTCAAAATTCAAAAGAATTTTTGGCGTTAAAGACAGCGGCAGCATAATCCCTGGACATGGCGGTGTGCTTGATCGCCTGGATGGATTGATGCTTGTTGCGCCAGTGGTTTTATTTTTGATCACCGTTTTCCCGACCAGATTCGGAATGTAGATCCTACCTTCTTGGATTTTTGCCTGCACAGAGATGAGGTTGCGCCCTTACTCGTCGAACATGCCAGCGCAGGCGTTGATCCAAAAAAATTCTATCTCACTCAAAACACATGACCGACTCCTTCAAAATTGCCAACCTCACCTTCAATTCCCGCCTTCTTGTTGGCACCGGCAAATATAAAGATTTCCAAGAAACAAAAGATGCCATCACCGCCTCCGGCGCTGAAATCGTTACCGTCGCCGTCCGTCGCGTCAATATCGAGAAAAAAGGCGAGCCAATGTTACAAGATTTTCTCGACCCAAAAAAATACACCTACCTCCCTAACACTGCTGGTTGTTTCACAGCTGATGATGCCGTTCGCACCCTGCGCCTAGCCCGCGCTGCTGGTGGTTGGAATTTAGTTAAACTAGAGGTTCTCGCCGACGAAAAAACCCTCTACCCCAAAGTAATCGAAACCATCAAAGCCGCCGAATTATTAATCAAAGATGGCTTTGACGTAATGGTTTACACCTCAGATGATCCAATTGTAGCCAGAGAATTAGAAGAAATCGGCTGCTGCGCCATCATGCCTCTAGCGGCCCCAATCGGTTCTGGCTTAGGAATTCAAAATAGATTAAACATCGAATTCATCATCGAACAATCAAAAGTTCCTGTGTTGGTTGATGCCGGAGTCGGCACCGCATCCGACGCGGCAATCGCGATGGAATTAGGCTGCGACGGCGTGTTAATGAACACCGCAATCGCCAAAGCCAGAAATCCAATTTTAATGGCGCACGCAATGAAGCTAGCAATTGAAGCCGGAAGAGCTGCTTATTTGGCAGGCAGAATGGAGAGAAAGAAGTTTGCGTCGGCGTCAAGTCCTAGTGAAGGAAAGATTTAGAAAGGCTTATTACTAAATAGCATTTCTAAAAGTTATCCCAGAATTATTAAGAAATTCCTTATAAATACTCTATCGCCAAGGTTCAAAAATCGAGCTGCAAAGCTCGATTTACAAAGTGAGAAGAGATTTTGAATAGCCATTTTTTTTCTTTGCTGAACCTGAAAAGGCAACCCAGGTAGCAAACCCGGTAGCAAAGAAGTTTTTTGATTTAGAACTGTCGAATTCTTATTATAAAACACTGCAAAAGATGCCTTATAGACTACTCTCTCTAAGGCTTGATTGAATTTTTAGAAACAAAAAAACTCCTTTTTATAAG
>CAMBFP010000006.1 GCA_945865745.1 Rhizobium sp. Q54
GCATAAACTTCAGTAGCAATTTTAATTAGAATCTCTTTGTCAAATTGATCACCGTAAACTCTAAAAGCCAAACTCATTGCCTCGGTCAATTGTTGACGACCTCTCTCGTCAAAAGGCCTAGATGATTTACCGGTTAGGATCGCATCTGGACTAACTTCAAGCACCTCTGAAAGTTTCTTTAAAACCTCGTTAGAAACACCACTGCGCCCTTTTTCAAAACCAGAAAGTAGCTGTTTGCTCACGCCAATTTTATGCGCCAGATCACTTTGGCTAATTTTTTTTTCTTCGCGTATTTGTTTGAGAAAATTTTCTGACATGTAGGTAGATAAATTTACGCCATCTTGTGAGTGATTTTTTGCAAGTCCAGGTTGTGGATTTAGGTACTTACTTACTACTTCTTCATTGTGAGTGCGATGCCAGTAATCCAGTTTGTTAAGGTATGAATCGCCACACTGCGCTCGCAATGAAAAACTTTAGATCCCTACCCAACTTGCAAATAAAAGATCCGTCTTTACGTTGCCGCGCCTCACACGCCTGAATAGCTCAGTTGGTAGAGCAAAGGACTGAAAATCCTTGTGTCGCTGGTTCGATTCCGGCTTCAGGCACCACCACCCACCACAATCACCGCAACATTCCTTCCGCAGTCCTTTTCTTCTTGATGCGCTGATCTTCTAAAAGAAAAAAAATCTTGTTCGTTGGTGTAAGTGTCAATTCGTTGATTTTTGATTTTTGTAATTCCTGATTCTTTTAATTTTTTTTCGACGTAAGAAGGAAGGTCAAACCAATATTTCCCAGCGCCCTCACCTTTGATGAAAAAAAATTTATTGTCTGAATTTTCATGCAAAAAATCGTCTAAAAATTCCTGAGAAACTTCGTAGGATTTTTGCTGAATCATTGGCCCAATCACTGCTTCAATATTTTCTGCACCAAGCTTTTTCATTTCAGTAACAGTCTCTGAAATCACGCCAAATCTTGCTCCGCGCCATCCAGCATGCGCAGCGGCGATTATTTTTTTCTCTGCGTCCCAAAATAAAATCGGCGCACAATCAGCAGTGATTATTCCAAGGACAACATTTGGTAAATTGGTTACCAGCGCGTCTGCCTTGGGCAAATTCTGATTGCCGTGAATTTTTTCTGCATGATCAACAACAACAACTTCGGCACCGTGAATTTGATTTACGAATAAAACTGCCGCCGGAGAAAAATTTTTCTTACGCAGCGCGAGATCAAGACTTATTCGCTCAGACAGGCCGCGATCAATTGCACAATCTTTGCCAAAAAAATGATATTTGATGCTCATGTGTGAGACTTAAAAAATCTGAGTTTTTCTAAATATTCTTGCGGGTCTTTAACCGTGACAAAGGAATCTTTGGGCGTGAAGAACATGTCATGAAGCCTTGTCAATAAAAAGCGCATCGCCGCACCAACTAAGGCAATTTTCAGAAAATCTTTTTCCTCTTCGGAAAATTTTCTGACTGTTTCGTAGCCTTGAAATAACGCAGCAAATTTTTCTTCACCATCGACCCAAGCCGTCACGGCGATAGCAAAATCGTAGATCAAAGCATCATTGGCAGCGAAATAAAAATCGATTATTCCACTCACTTTTTCATCTTCACCAAAAAAAACATTGTCGCAAAAAAGGTCTAAATGAACTGCGGCGCTAGGCAGATCAAGGCGCCAACATTTTTCTAGAAAATCTAAATTCTCCAAAATTTCTTCGCGTAAATCTTTTTGGTAATCATCAAGCAAGCGTTCGAACTTAGAAAACAAAGGACGAAGGCTAAAAATTCCTAAATCATTTTTGCGCGACATTGAAAAATCAGCGGCGGCTAAATGCAATTTGGCTAAAATTTTTCCGACTTCAAAACAGCTATTCGTCGTAATTTTTTCGACAGCTTTTCCACTTAAAAAAGTAACGATTGCTGATTTTTTCTCTTTGAGATCAACAAGCACAGAACCTTTATTGCTCAGGATTGGTCGCGGACAAGAAATTTCATTTTCTGCCAAGTGCAGTTTTAAATTTATGAAAAATGGCAGATCCTTTTTGGCAAGGCGCGACTCAAAAATTGTCAGAATAAACTTGCCCTGATTAGTCTCTAAAATGAAGTTAGAATTGTCGATTCCTTCAAGAATTTCTTTGAAATCAACTAACTCTCCGATGCTGTATTTTCTAAGGTGAGAAGTAATTTCTTCCCTTGTAACTTTTGTGTAAACCGCCATAAATTTAGACTTAATTTAATCTCGAAAAATGCTCTCCCAGAATCTCAAAGAATCCCTTCTAGCCTGCTCCATTATCGTGCAAAAAAGAATGGATGAACTTTTACCTCGCGACTTCGCCGATTCAAAATTGATTGAAGCAATGCGCTATTCAACACTGTCTGAAGGAAAAAGAATTCGTCCATTTTTATTGATGGCTTCAGCGCAAATTTTTGGGGTGTCGATTTTAACTTCGCTTAACGCCGCGGTGGCGCTGGAATTCATCCATGTTTACTCGTTGATTCACGATGATTTACCGGCGATGGATAATGATGATTTTAGGCGCGGCAGACCTTCAAATCACAAAAAATTTAATGAGGCCACCGCTATTCTTGCTGGCGATGCGCTGCTTACTTATGCTTTTCAAATACTCGCTGATCCCGCTACGCACAAGGATGCTTCGGTTCGCTGCGAGTTAATTCAAATAATTTCTAAGGCCGCTGGATTCTCTGGAATGGCCGGTGGACAAATGATGGACCTTGAAAAAGCTGAGCAAAAAATTTCCAAAGAAACTCTTGCCAAATTGCATCGCTTAAAAACCGGTGAACTTTTTATGGCAGCAGCAGAAAGTGGTGCTGCTATTGGTCGCTGCGGGGTCTATGAACGTCATGCGCTGCGTTATTTTGCCCATGATTTGGGTTTGGCTTTTCAGATCAAAGATGATGTTTTGGATCATCGCGACATCAGCACCAATAAATTTGAAATCGAAGAAGCGCGCCACAAAAAACCAAAAGAAAATGCCAGCATCGTTGATGTAGTTGGTTTAGAAAATGCCGAAAAGCAGCTAAAATTATTACACGAACAATCGATCGCTCATTTACGAATTTTTGGCGACAAAGCTAAGTTGCTGATTGACCTCGCCGAGTTCGTAATAATGAGAGAGAAATAACAAATTTAATCCGACCAAGGCACCAACACTTTCTTTTCACACCACTCCCTGTAAAAAGATCGAAAATAATAAAAATATGAAAATCACAGTAATTGGCAGTGGCTACGTAGGTTTGGTTTCGGGCGTTTGTTTTGCTAAACTTGGACATGAAGTTGTCTGCGTCGACAAAGACGAAAAGAAAATTTCTCAATTAAGATCTGGCGTAGTTCCAATTTTTGAACCCGGGCTTTCTGAGTTGCTTGCTGAAGTAAAAATTTCTTTTACTACAAATTTAAAAGATGGCTTAAGCGGCTCTGGCGTTGTTTTCATTGCTGTCGGCACTCCGCAAGATGAAGATGGATCAGCTGATCTTTCTTACGTTCTTGCCGCCACAAAAGAAGTCGCAGAACTTTCAGATTCTTATAAATTAATCGTCACCAAATCGACAGTTCCGGCAGGCACTGGCGCAAAAATAAAAGCACTAGTTAAGCAAGTAAATCCGCAGCTAGATTTTGCCGTGGCTTCTAATCCAGAATTTTTACGCGAAGGTGTTGCGATCAATGATTTCATGAATCCAGACCGCATTGTTGTTGGAGTTGAAGATGAAAAATCACAAAAAATTTTCGCCGAAATTTACGCAAAATTCGCACCAGAAAAATTAGTCTCAACCGACATCATCACCGCCGAATTAATCAAATACGCTTCCAACTCTTTCCTCGCCACCAAAATTTCTTTTATCAATGAAATGTCTGATTTATGCGAGGCAGTTGGCGGCAATATAAAACAGCTTGCCCGCGCTGTGGGATTAGACTCACGCATTGGTGAAAAATTTTTAAATCCTGGCCCCGGATTTGGCGGATCATGTTTTCCAAAAGACATTTTGGCGATTCTAAATGTCGCCAAAGAAAATTCTGTTGAGCTCTCTTTGATCGATTCAGTAATCGCTTCGAATCAAAAAAGGAAAATCAGAATGGTCGAAAAAATTCTCACCATTCCCGCCAAGAAAATCGCACTTCTTGGCCTCGCTTTCAAAGGAAATACCGATGATATTCGCTATTCGCCAGCAATCACCATCGCTAAAGAATTGGCCAAACAAGATGTAAAAATTTTCGCTCACGATTTTGCCGCAATTGAAAATGCAAAAGTGGAATTGGCGGAATTTAAAAATATTTCTTTCTGCGAAGATGTTTACGAAGCTGCAGCTGATGCAGATTTAATCGTAATCGTTACCGAGTGGGAAAAATATCGCGCACTCGATTTTTCAAAAATCAGAACCAAAAAAATCATCGATTTACGCAATCTTTTTGATGCAAAAGAGATGAGAGAGAAGGGTTTTGAATATCACTGCGTCGGTAGTAAATAAATTTCATTAGCCCCCGTAGCTCAGGGGATAGAGCAGTGGTTTCCTAAACCATGTGCGCATGTTCGAGTCATGCCGGGGGCACCAAAATACAAATTTAGATCGGCCGATGTTGCCGCCGAAAATGACCGTTTAGGTCATTTTCTCCATGCCGGGGGCACCAAAAACTATTAAAACTATTAATACATTCAGAGAGTAAAGAATTTGGCTGCATTGTTTTATACAGCAAAATCAAGACTTGATCTATAATACATTCTATACTACATCATTCACCACATTTAAACAACAAAACCCCTACTAAATGGATTACTTAGAAAGTCTCTGCCTCGAATTAATAGAAAAAAGTCTAGCTCCTTTTCCTTGTGAGTTAAACGAACTCGATTGGAAAGAGGCGCTATCCTCCAACGGGGAGAAACTCAGCAAACATCTTTCCGCCTTTGCCAATCTTCCTGGAGGGGGATTTTTGGTTTATGGAATTGATGATCACGGAAAAGTAATTGGCGTTGGCAGCGAAGGCGAAATAAAAAACATTACCTCATCCTTAAGCAATGTAGCGCGACACAATCTCAAGCCAGAAATCAAAATTGAATTCGTAAAATTCAAACATTCCGGACGCTTACTTCTAGCAGCTTACATTCATGAATCGGTGCAAAAACCGGTCAGTCTAAAAAACAAAGGATTAGAATTTTCTTACATCAGAGTTGCTGGAAACACTAGGCAAATGAGTGAGCCTGAACTTCGTGCTGCGATGCTTTCGTCGCGCATGTTGCGTTACGAAGAATTACCCGCGGTTTTACCGATTAGCAACCAATCCAAGTGGGTCGATTTATTTGATTTCAGCGAATTCGTAAAGAGAACCAACCCAACTCCGATCAACAATAAAGAAGCTCTCAACGAACATCTTTTTCATCACAAACTTTTGCTAAAAACCAAAGGAAAATATTTACCGACAAATCTTTGTGTCTTGCTTTGTGCCGAGGATTTTAGGGCCTTCCCGGGATATGAAAAATTCGCCATCCGCATTACCGAATATGACGGAAGCAGTAAGATTTCTTCCAAACGAGATATCTTTTTTAACCAGGGCTATTCCCTAACTTTGGATGATGCAGTGAGTAAAATCTCATCATTACTTTCACATCGCGAATCAATCAAAAAGGCGAGTCGCATCAATGAATCTCTAGTGCCAGAAATCGCGATTCGCGAGTTGTTAGCCAATGCCATCATCCATCGCGATTACACTCAAAATAACGGTTTCGTCACCGTCGATATTTTTTCTGATCGTATCGAAATCACCAATCCAGGAGGCTTGCTGCCAGAGATCTCGTCTGATCGCCTGATCGATCATCCCTCCAAAACCAGAAACGAAGTACTAGCCGACATCATGCGCAAAACACACTTCGCTGAAGAAAAGGGCAGTGGTTATGATAAGGTAGTCAACTCCATTGAAATAAATGTCTTGCCACCAATAAAATGGCGCCTCGAGCAAGATTACTTTTGCGTCATTCTCTACATGCCAAAAAAATTCAGTGAGACGGAAAAAGAGGAAAGAATCGAAGCGGTTTTTCAACACTCTTGCCTGAATTTAGTGAGTAACAAAAGAACGGCAAACAAGTCGATTCGCCACAGATTTGCCTTTGGCGATCACGAACAAACCAAAACTTTACGCCTAATCCAAGACTGCCTCAAAGCAGGCCGCATCAAGTGTGCCAACTCTAAAGACTTACGCCGCGACTGGCATTACCTTCCTTATTTCGCATGATCCAAATCGGAAATATAACATTGCCAGGCAACGTCCTTCTTGCGCCAATGTCGGGAGTAACTGATCTACCTTTTCGTCGTTTAGTAAAAAAATTCGGCGCGCCTTTGGTGATTTCAGAAATGATCGCCTCGCGCGCGATGATTATGCAAACGCGCGACTCGCTAAAAAAATGTGAGAGAGATGATGCGATTTACCCAATGTCTGTGCAGCTCGCAGGCTGTGATCCGGAAATTATGGCCGAAGCAGCGAAGCTTAATGAAGATCTCGGAGCCGACATCATCGACATTAATTTCGGCTGCCCAGTCAAAAAAGTTGTAAATAGTTTTGCTGGCAGCGCCTTGATGAAAGACGAAGATCTTGCCACGCGCATCATGGAAGCGGTGGTTAAGGCCGTGAAAATTCCGGTAACGATGAAAACGCGTTTAGGTTGGAATTATGAAAATTTGAACTCGCCCAGCCTTGCAAAAAAAGCAGAAAATGTTGGCATTCAAATGCTCACCATTCACGGCCGCACCCGTTGTCAAATGTATGACGGCAGCGCCAACTGGGAATTAATTTCCCGCGTCAAAGAAGTCGTAAAAATTCCCGTAATCGCCAATGGCGACATCAAAAATTCTGACGATGCAAGAAAAGCGCTTGAGCTCTCAAAGGCAGATGGGGTAATGATCGGCAGAGCTGCTTACGGCAAACCTTGGTTGATTGCGCAGATTAATGCTGACTTAAAAGGTGAGGAGAAAATTCCCACTCCCGAACTCGTCGAACAAAAAGAAATCGTGCTCAATCACTTCGCAGAAATGATTGAGCACTACGGAGAGCAAACTGCTATTCCGCTCGCCCGAAAACACATTGGTTGGTATAGTTCTGGCTTAAAAGGCTCGGCAGAATTTCGCGCAAAAATCAACGTGACGCAAGGTCAAGAAAATGTGCGCGACGAGATTAAAAGATTTTACGATTTGCAATTAATTACTCCTTAAGACTCACCCTTCCTGGATCCCCGCCTGCGCGGGGATGACGGGAGAGTTTTGGAAGCAGCCTTCTGGATCCCCGCCTGCGCGGGGATGACGGGACGAGAATTGAGCTCGTTACTTTCAGACGGGACGGGAATTGAGTGCGTTACTTTCGGACGGGAAAGAGAATTGAGTGCGTTATTTTCAACGTCATCCCCGCGCAGGCGGGGATCCAGGAGGTGTTTCCATCCACTCCTCATACAAATCTTTCCACTCAGGATTGCGCTCTTCGATTAGTCGCAACTTCCATTTTCTATTCCATTTTTTGATCTGTTTTTCTCTGGCGATTGCTGATGTCGCGCTGGGGATTTCTTCGCAGTAGACTAGTTTTGTTACTTCGTATTTTTCTGTGAATCCGGGGAGGAGTTTGGTTTTGTGTTCGACGATTCTGCGCTCTAGGTCGTTGGTGACGCCAGTGTAGAGGGTGCCGTTGCGTTTACTGGCTAGGATGTAGATGTGCATTTTTGGTGTGGTGGGTTTTTTCTGGATCCCCGCCTGCGCGGGGATGACAGACTGGAGACGGACTGATGACAAGGCCGATAACGGCTGATGACAGACTGTTGAAAGACTGATGACACGCCGATGACAGACTTAAGACAGACTGATGAGAGGCTGACGAAAGACTAAATACAGATTGATGAAAGACCAAAGACTTGCTGGTATTAAGCCAAAAATGACCGTTTAAATTATTTTCTTCCCCGCTCAAACGAGGATCAAAAAAAGATTTTGAGCACGGTGCTCAAAATTGCATTCTAAGCAGCAAATCTGCGGGTTAGGGATAAATTTTCTTCACTTTCCAGCCATCAATTTCGCGCTCGAAAACTTCGCGTTGGTGGATGCGAAATTCGCCATCTTCCCAAAATTCAATTAGCTTTGGAACTACACGAAAACCTGACCAAAAAGGCGGGCGGGGAATTTCTTGGTCGGCAAAATCTTCAGAAATTTTTTTGATACGCTCGTCAAATTCGCTCCAATCTTGCATCTCGCACGATTGCTTTGAGGCCCAGGCGCCAATCTGACTTCCACGGCGACGTGAGGCAAAATAATTGTCCGCCTCTTCGGACGAAACTCTTTCCACCGCGCCTTCAATACGAATTTGGCGACCAAGAAATCCCCAATAAAAACAAAGTGCGACGTTAGAATTTTGTGAAATTTCTTTGCCCTTGCGACTGGTTAAATTCGTGAAAAAACAAAAACCGCGCTCGTCGAAATTTTTTAGCAAAACCATTCGTGACGAAGGGTGACCATTTTCAGAAACGGTTGCAAGGCAGACCGCCGTTGGCTCGATAATTTCTTTTGTTGCGCCAGCTTTTTCAAACCATTCAGAAAATTTTTTGAATGGGACATTTAGGGGAAGTTTTTTTTCAGACATTTTTTTCTAGTTTTTTTAGTAAAACATCCGCCGGTTGAGCGAAGTCGAAACCTCTTGAATAAGACTCTAAAGGTTTCGACTTCGCTCAACCGGCGGAGGTGGGTTTCGACTTGGCTCAACCGGCGGAGAGAGGTTTCGACTTCGTTCAGCCGGCGGAGAGAGGTTTCGACTTGGCTCGGCCGGCGGGTGTGTTTACTCGATTTCTTTAGTTATCCAGCCGCCGCCAAGCACGTGAGAATCTTGGTAGATCACGCATGCTTGACCAGGTGTAATCGCGCGCGTCATTGATTTCATTTCAACTTCTGCGTCGCCATTTTCTAAAATTTTTATTGTTGCTGGTTCTTCTTCGTGATTTGAGCGAAGGCGCACGCAAGCTTGAATCTCCTGGCCCGGTAACATTTCAGAAAACCAGTTTAAATCACGAATTTTGAATTTTCGATTCTGCAAAAATTTTTCTTCGCCGACAAAAACTACATTTTCTACTGGCTCAATTTTAACCACGTAAAGTGGCTCGGGATTAGAGATGCCAAGGCCTCGTCTTTGGCCCAAAGTGAAGTTAATAATACCTTCATGTCGGCCTAAAATCTTTTTTGTTTCGATGTGAATGAAGTTGCCAGGCCTGAAGGCCGTAGGGCGGTGACGCCTGATTACTTCAGCGTAATCACCATTTGGCACGAAACAAATATCTTGTGAATCAGGCTTATTAGCCACGGTTAAACCTAAGCGCAGAGCTTCTTCGCGCGTTTTTTCTTTTTTATTTTCGCCGAGTGGAAAGCGCAAAAATTCGAGCTGATCTTTTGTTGTCGCGAATAAAAAATAACTTTGATCTTTGTCGTCATCGACAGCTTTGTGCATTTCTGCTTCAGCATTTTTTCCAATTAATCTGCGCACGTAATGACCAGTCGCAAGGCATTCTGCGCCAAGGTCGCGCGCTACTTTTAGCAGATCACGAAATTTTACCGATTGATTGCATTTAATGCAGGGAATCGGCGTTTCACCCTGCAAGTAAGAATCGGCAAAATCATCAATCACCGACTCTTTGAAAAGATTTTGGTAGTTCAAAACGTAATGCGGAAAATCAAATTTTTCGGCGATATTTTTAGCGTCATAAATGTCGACGCCGGCGCAACAGGCATTCTTTTTTTTCAGCGCATCGCCCATGTCGTAAAGTTGTAAAGTGATGCCGATCACATCGTAGCCTTGCTCTTTCAGCAAACAGGCAACAACAGAAGAATCGACACCTCCCGACATGGCAACAACAACTCGAGTATCTTTTTCTGATTTTTTGAAGCCTAAGGAATTAACCATTTAACATTAACATTTTGGCATTTAGGAAGCCGACAAACTCTCAAATCTTAAATCAAAAATCTATGTCCAAATCCGCTAAATTGTCGCTCCCAAATGGCAAAGAAGTTTCTCTGCCTATCCATAAAGCCTCAGCAGGACAAGATGTAATCGACATCTCGGCTCTCTACAAAGAAAGCGGAATGTTCACTTACGATCCAGGATTTTTATCTACCGCTTCTTGCGAATCTAAAATTACTTTCATCGATGGCGACCAAGGCGTTCTAAGGCATGGCGGCTATTCGATCGAAGAATTAGCAAAGAAAAGTGAGTTTCTTGAAGTGGCTTATTTGTTAATAAATCACCAATTACCAAATGCCGGACAATATCGCGAATTCAGAAGCGGCATCATTCGCAACATGTTGGTTCACGAGCAAATTAATATTCTTCTTCGTGGCTTTCCAAGACGTGCGCACCCAATGGCTATCTTGGTTGGATCGGTTGCGTCTCTTTCTGCATTCTACCATGAAACAATGGACGTTCACACGCCAGAAGGTCGCATGGACGTGGTTTACAAAATTATTTCCAAGATGCCGACTCTCGCGGCGATGGCTTACAAATACTCGATCGGCGAACCAATCATGTATCCAAATAAGGAATATGGTTTTGGCGAAAACTTCCTGCACATGCTTTTCGACAAACCAAATTATCCACACAGGGTAAGTTCAACAATCGCCAAGGCGATGGAGATGATTTTTGTTTTGCATGCTGATCACGAACAAAATGCTTCGACTTCAACGGTGCGTCTTGCCGGCTCTTCTGGAGCCAATCCATTTGCCTGCATCGGCGCAGGAATTTCTTCACTTTGGGGCCCTGCACATGGCGGTGCGAATGAAGAGGTGATCGAGATGTTGCAAGAAATTGGCACGAAAGATCGCATTCCAGAATTCATTGCGCGCGCGAAAGACAAGAATGATCCCTTCCGCCTGATGGGTTTCGGACATCGTGTTTACAAAAATTATGATCCACGCGCTGCGGTTTTGAAGAAGTCTTGTGACGAGGTTTTGGCTGAGCTTGGAATTAAGAATGATCCACTTTTGGCAATTGCTGTTGAGCTCGAAAAAATTGCATTGAATGACGAGTATTTTGTCTCGCGCAAACTTTTTCCGAATGTCGATTTCTACTCTGGAATCATTTACAAGGCGCTCGGAATTCCGGCGAATCTCTTCACGGTAATTTTTGCCATTGCTCGTTCTGCCGGCTGGATTTCTCAGTGGAAAGAAATGATCGAAGACCCGGCCTTCAAAATCGGCAGACCTCGCCAGCTCTATACTGGAGAAGTTAGCAGGGATTATGTCGAGATTAGCAAAAGATAAAATTTGTCTGCAAATCAGGCTAGCGCTGGTTAAAATGAAATTTTCTTGAGCCTAAAGAAAATTAATTTTTTTCTTAACTTAGAAAAAAAAGGCCCGCACGGGAGGGATTGGATTAATTGTGATTGCGGTTGTTAGTTGAGAGAAATTTTAACTCGCCACCACTTCCACTAACTTTACCGCCCTCTCGTCAGCATCGATTATTTTGATCTTCAGCCCGCCTCGTTCAATCTTTTGATCGACATCAGGAACTTGATTAAACAGCGTCAACACATAGCCACCAACGGTTGCGAACTCGTCATCTTCGCGCTCAATCTTTCTTTGTAGCACCTCTTCGAATTTTTCGATTTCAACACGACCGCCAAATTCAAATTTATTTTCGCCGATTTTACGCACGCGAAAAAATGTATCCTCGATTGGTAAATCATGCTCGTCTTCAATCTCGCCAACAATTTCTTCCACTAAATTTTCGATTGTTACCAAGCCATCAGTACCGCCAAATTCATCAAGCACGATTGCGACGTGAACCTGCGCCATACGCATGCGGAATAAGACATCGAGCAACTTCATTGAGCCGGGAACAAAAAGAATTTTACGCAAAATTTTTGTGAGCAAAAAATCTTCATCACTGTCGCCGATGAATTTTGCCAAATCTTTACTGTGCAAAAATCCGACGATGTTGTCGAAGTCATCTTTAAAAACTGGAATGCGGGTGTGGCCGTCGGCAGTGATAATTCTCTTAATCTCGGCTAAATTTGCTTTCTGATTTACGGAAACAATGTCTGAGCGCGGAGTCATCACGCTTGCAACTTTTTTATCACCAAAAGCGATAACATTTTTTAACATCTTTTTTTCTTCTGGGCGAATGAGGCCTGTACCCTCATAGCTTTCCAGTAGGTAGGAAATTGCCGAGGCGAAAGATTTTTTAGTTTTTTTACCGAGAAAATTAGAGAGGAAACTTAGTTTACGTTTTGTCATTTGTAGGGGTTCTCGATGTCGAGTTGTTTGAGAATTTTAATTTCTAATTTTTCCATTTTCTGCGCCATCTTTTCTTCTTCGTGATCATGGCCAAGAAGGTGAAGTATGCTGTGCAAAATTAGATGGGTAAGGTGGTCGTTGAATTTCTTTTTTTGCTCTTTTGCTTCGCGCTCAAGAGTTTCGTAAGCAATCACAATGTCACCCAAAAATACGCGGTCAAAAGCCGGAAAAGACAAAACATTTGTTGGCTTATTTTTGTCGCGAAATTGCAAATTAATTTTTTTTATTTGGCGGTCAGAGACTAGAGAAATGGAGAGCTCTTGCGCGTCAGACTTAACTAAAGAAATGAGTTTTTTAGCAAGTCTTTCAACGAGCTTTTCCTTACCTACCCACTTTTTATTTTTGGTTACTACATCAACAGCAATCACGCTTCGTGGTAGTTTTGATTTGGACAAAATTTAAATTTTTTCTCGCAAATTCTTTGCGGATTTTTACCGCAAAAAATATTAGCTGAATCGTCTTTTACAGCATTTTTACAAATCTCAGCAAGGCTCTTAATGAAGATACCACTATTGTTTAGGGTTGAGACGCGGAGATATTTTTTTACACCCAAATCTGCGACAAAATCTTTGTAAAGAATATCGAGCTCAAAAAGAGTTTCGGAATTATCAGCAACGAAAGAAATCGGCACAATTACTGGAGTTTTTTTATCGAGAACAACTCGATTAAGCTCGAGTTCTAAGTTAGGTGAAGTCCATTTTTTTGGACCGACTTTTGATTGATAACAAATACGAAAATCCATTTCCTTGGGAAAATTTTTTACGATTTCAGCGACACTTTTTTCAACGTGAGAAACGTAGGGATCGCCCTCATCAATTAAACTCTGCGGCAAGCCATGGGCAGAAAATAAAAAACGCAATTCGGAGAAATTTTGTCCGACAATTTTTTGTTTGATTAAGTTGGTGTGAGCCAAGATGAAATCTGGATCGGTTGGGTAACAGCAGATTACTTTGGCTTTAGTTTCGCGAGGTAATCTGCGTAAAAAATCCTCGAGGGAAGAGTTAGAAGTGGCGCTCGAAAATTGCGGATAGAGTGGCAGTAAAATAATTTGATCGGGGGAATATTCCTGGACTTTTTTTACCACCTCAGAAGCAAATGGATGCCAGTAACGCATTGAGATAAAAACCTTAAAATTTCCGAAGAATGAAAGTTCATGCTCAAGCGCGTAAACTTGAGAATTGGTGAATGAAAGTAGCGGAGATGAGCCCCCAATCGATTCGTAAATCTTTTTCGCTTTGGGAAAGCGCAGAACAGAAATCAACTTCGCAAGCATGAAGCGCAAGGGCTGCGGCAATTTGATGATTGCGCGATCGTTGAAGAGATTAAAGAGAAATGGCTTTACCGATTCTAAATTATTCGGACCACCAAGATTGAAGAGGATTATTGCTGTTTTTGACAAAGGTAAGAGATATTTGAATTTAAGATGGATGTAGCTCGTGAGGAAATAAGGCGCAAAAAAATCCGCAATCCAGGAAGGTTTGAGCTTGCCGCATTGCGGATTAAATTCAGGGTAAAAAATTATTTCTCCATACTCTTCTCTCTCTGATCAAGCTTGGATCCTTCGGGATTTTGTAATGATGAAATTTGCCGTTGAACAACAGAAGAATCATTAACTGATTTTTCTGTTGCCGTAAGTTTTAAAGCAGATCTAGCCTGATTATATGCAACAACAATCGCACCCCTAGCTGCCTCTATTTTTTCAGGAGATTTTTCATTAGCACTGAGCTCCTGCGCAAATTTATTTGCTGCATATTGTACGCTATCGCCCATTTCTGCACCTCTTTGGACGGCGGCCTGCATACCTCTAGCATAGATGTCATCAAAATCATGACCCTTACCGTCTCCTTTATCACAGAGTAAGTGTCCTAGTAATGCTCTAGTTGTGCCGTTACGACTAGTAACACTCTCGGCCGACACTGCAAAATCTTCTCCACTTCTATCGCTCGCAATAGCCGTACCAACTATCAAATCTCTTACTATGGAGCCAGCCATAGCCGGATCAATTCCGATAGAAGCGGCTCCTCTAATCTTTGATCCACGCACTTGCATAAGAATTCCAGCTACTAACTGCTCACGCTCTTCTTGAGTATGTTCACTACCTAATCCTTTAGCAGAAGCATCAATCATTGCTCTTGCGGTCTTCATTGATCCGCCTCTCACATGTTTTAATGTCTCATCAACCTTTGAACCAGACCTAACTTCGTATTTGAGATCATCAAACTCCTTGGCAACTTTTATGATTAAACCACGAGATTCTTCATCACTTAAGCCACAGTTAACCCGCAGAGCTTCTTGCATAATCTTATAAATAGACCATGGAGATGCCGGACCACTACCGGCAAGGGCGGTATTTTTATTCATTTCACCCTCTTCAACAGCAAAGGTTTTGCCCACCTTAGAAAAAAGAGCCAAAACATAATCAAGCTTATCTTCTTCGACACTGCCAGACGTGGTGTAAGTTGTCGCAGACATTTCAACGTCAGCAAGTTTATTAGGCATCAAACGAATAATTTGGTCGGTCAAATTTTTACAAGCCCTTTTGACCCCAGCTTTAGTAACGCCAGCAGCAACTGATGCGACTACTGTATTCTCGCCTATATTGCCATTTTCTGCACACTTCCCTAGCGCATCATCAATCTGATCCGGCTTAGCAGAATATATGATTAAATCATAGACGAGGCCTTTCGGAGGCATTCTGTCTTCTTTATTATTAGACTTAGCATAGAAGCATTTTATTCCATCCTCTCTTGGAAGCTTAACACTATTTCCCAGGATATGAAAAGTATCTCCCCTACTTTGAAGAAAAGGTAAATTTGGATTTATCACCGAACTTCCCATACTTCCCTCAAGCCCAATACCCAGTACCGACATACTTTTTGGCAGAGTTGCGAATTCTCTTGTGAACTGACTACCAAGTTTTGCGGCATTGATAAATAAAGCTAATTTGCTCATAAAAATTTTTGAATTAAAATGGAAAAACCAGTCTCTTGGTTGCGCCCAAGAGAATTCTGGGTTGGCTTTACAAAATAGCTGCGATATTTTGTAAAGTTGTTTTAACAAATCTTCCGATCAGACATCTTTCGGTTGTGAAGATTTGTTTATTTTTGCGATCGGCATTTACCAAAATACATTTTCGGTGCTAGTGGACGAGCTTTGTAATTCTCTTCAATCAGGTGGGCAAAGGTGGCATCAAATATTTTTTCTTGGCGCGAAGTTATTTCAAAAAGAGGCAAGCTATCTTCGTCTAAACAGAATTTTTTTTCTTTGAGTAAAGTTACTAAAAGAGAAGCTTCAGCTTGAGTAATTTTTGGATTTTTTTTGTCAGGAAGAGAGTCTTTGTGACTCAAGGTAAATTCGTCGCTAACCGTAAAAACAAAAGAATTACGATCGCCCGCGCCGTAAAGCTCTACCCGCCCCTGATGCAAGATGCCTGAGGCGCAGGATGAGAGGATTAATAACGAGAAAAAAGCGGTCTTCTTAAGGATATTAAGAAGAGGCAGCATCTTCAGCGGCGCCAGCATCGACGAGAAAATCTAGCTTTTCTTTAATGCGAGAAGCTTTGCCGGTTAGGTTACGCAAGTAATAAAGCTTACTACGACGAACTACGCCCTGCTTCAAAACTTCTACAGCAGCAAGGAGTGGTGAGTAAACCATGAATTTTCTTTCAACGCCGATGTTGGAGCTAATCTTTCTAACCGTAAAAGAGGCTGAATAATTCAGATCGCTTTTTGTTTTGGCAATTACTACCCCTTTAAAAGCTTGAATACGTGTATTTCCACCTTCAGTGATTTTGTATTTCACGTTAACTGTGTCGCCAGCTTTGAATTTTGGCAGCTTACGACTTTCTAGGATTTTTTTAGTCTGCTCCTTAGCAAAATCTGAGAGTAAGTTTTTCATAAATTAATTAATTCTAAGCAGTTTTTTCTTCGGATTTTTCTTCAACGATAACTCTGTCAACTAGCTCAAATAATGCCATTGGAGCTTTATCGCCAGTTCTGAATCCAAATTTTAAAATTCTAGTATAGCCACCATTTCTGCTGACAATTCTTGGACCAATTTCTTTAAAAAGCTTCTCAACAACGAGGTCATTACCAAGAATTGAGATTGCCAAACGACGGTTTGCTAAAGTGTCTTTCTTGGATATTGTTAAAAGCTTCTCAACAAAAGGCCTAATTTCTTTAGCTTTTGGCAAGGTTGTTTTGATGACTTCACGCTGCAAAATAGCGAGAGAGAGGTTACGCAACAAAGCTTTTCTGTGTGCAGTATTTCTACCGAGCTTGCGCCCCTTAATTCTGTGATACATTTTTAGAACTCCTTATTCTTCATTTTGAGCAACTCATCCATGTTTTTTGGTGGCCAATTGGCAATTTTCATGCCAAAATTTAAATTCATTGCCTTTAGATTTTCCTTTAATTCATTGAGAGATTTTCTGCCAAAATTTGCAGTCTTAAGCATCTCTGATTCTGTTCTTGCGACGAGATCACCAACGTAAATGATATTTTCGTTTTTAAGGCAATTATAAGAACGAACGGAAAGCTCTAACTCGTCAATTGTCTTCAATAAATTTTTGTTAAATTCCTGCTCAACAAAAACTTCTTTTTGTACTGGAGCATCAACTTTTGACAAATCAAAATTAATGAAAACCTGCAACTGTTCTTGAAGAATTTTTGCCGCAACACCTAACGCATCTTGAGGGCTAATGGTACCATTGGTATCAATTTCAAGGATCAATTTATCGAAATCAGTAATCTGGCCAACGCGAGCATTTTCGACTCTGTAGGAAACTTTTTTTACCGGACTGAATACAGAATCAACCATAATGGTTCCAACGGCGCGATCACTCTTCTTGCCTTGTTCAGCTGGAACATATCCCTTACCACATTCAACATTGATTTGCATGTCGATCTTTGCGCCCTTATTCATGGTGCAGATCAAAAGATCTTTATTGACGATATGAACGCCAGCTGGAGCTTCAATTGATCCAGCGTAAACTGGGCCAGCTTTACTGGTAGAAAGCTTTAAAACACATGGAGAGGCTCCTTCCTTAGATACCGCTAATGATTTTAGATTCATGATGATATCAAGGACATCTTCCTTTATTCCATCGACACTGCCATATTCATGAAGAACACCTTCAATTTTAACTGAAGTAACTGCAAATCCGTTAATAGAAGAGAGAAGAACTCGACGAAGAGCATTGCCCAATGTGTTGCCGAAGCCTCTAGCAAAAGGCTCCATAACTATGATTGATTTAGTTAGGTTATCATAGCCGTCTTTTAGAATTACGGATGTTGGTTTGGTCAATAGAGACCAGCTTTCTTTTAAGATCGCCATATTGCTAAAAAATTGGAATTAAAACTCGTATTAAACGCGACGTCTTTTTGCTGGACGACAACCGTTATGTGGGTGGTAAGTAATATCTTTAATCATGGTAACATTAATCCCAGAAGCCTGAATTGCACGCAGAGAAGCCTCTCTACCGACTCCAGGACCTCTCACTTCAACCAAAGCACTTTGCAAGCCACATTCTTTTGCAACATTAATTACATGTTGAGTTGCAACTTGCGCAGCGTAAGGGGTTGATTTTCTTGAGCCCTTAAAGCCTTGTTTTCCAGCTGATGACCAGCAGATCACGTTACCCGCACCATCAGAAATGGTGATTATGGTATTGTTGAAGCTAGCATAGACGTGAACGACGCCACTGCTAATATTCTTCTTTTTTTTGTTTGAGCCTTTAGAGGATTTTTTTTCCTTTGATGCTGCGTCTATTTTTGTCTCAGTCATTTTAAAAATTATTTAACTGCTTTCTTTTTTCCGGCAATTGCCACGCCACGACCCTTACGAGTTCTGGCATTAGTGTGAGTTCTTTGTCCGCGAACTGGAAGTTTCTTCACGTGACGAATACCGCGATAACAGCCGATATCAATCAGTCTTTTTATATCGGAAGTAACTTTTCTCCTGAGGTCTCCCTCAAGAACAGCTCGTTCTTTTTCAAGTAAGGCGCGAACCTCCGCTAACTTGTCTTCACTTATTTGGTGAGTTCGAAGCTCGAGAGCAATTTTTAGCTTTTTGCAAATTTTGTTAGCGGTAGTTTTACCAATTCCGTATATATAGGTTAAAGCGATAACAAAGCGCTTTTCTTTTGGAATGTTTACTCCAGCGATTCTAGCCATTTTTTAAATTAAAATTTTTTAGAAGAAGACTTAAGCGCTTCGATCAACGCCTCAAAAACGAGGGGGGCGCCTTTTATGGACGAGATCAAAACAAGCAAGTTCTTTTTTTGATAAAACTGTATAAGTGGATAAGT
>CAMBFP010000007.1 GCA_945865745.1 Rhizobium sp. Q54
TAAAATCTCTCAACACCTTGATTCAGAAGGATCTAAGCACCTTATCAACTTAGCCTCAGAAGAATATTTCTCCGTCATAAATCCTAAAAAAATCTCTGCCAAAATCATCAATATCACTTTCAAAGAGAATAAAAATGGCAGCTACAAAATCATCGGAATCTACGCCAAAAAAGCGCGCGGACTGATGGCTAACTTCATCATCAAAAATAAAATCACCAACCCGCAGGAATTAAAAAAATTCCAAAGCGAGAACTACCGATTTGCAAAAGAGATGTCCGATGAAATGAATTTTGTATTTGTGAGATAGTCACAATCGGTCCTTACCTGCGGAGTGATGAGATTAAAAGAACTTAGGATGTTAGAAGTTCCAGCCACTCATCCTCGTTCAAAACTTTTAAATTTAGCTCTGCGGCTTTTTTTAATTTTGATCCAGCTTCAGCTCCGGCAACGACAAAATCAGTTTTGCTTGAAACTGATCCGACAACTTTCATCCCCAAATCTTCTGCTTTTTTCTTTGCTTCAGCACGCGTCATTTTCTCAAGAGTGCCAGTAAAAATTACTGATTTCCCGGCGAGTTTCGAGTTAGAATTAATTTGCTTGGCATCTTCAACTTGCAGCTGTTTTTCTAGGTCGAGAAGCATTTTTAAATTTCGTTCGTCACGAAAATAATCAAGAATTGCTTCGACCATTTTTTCTCCCAATCCATCAATTGAAACGAGTTCGGAGTAATCACTCTGAGTTTGTCGAAGGATAATTTCCTCATGCTTCGACAATCTCAGCATGACATCGAGAAAATTTCTGAAAGATTTAAAATGCTGAGCAAGTAACTTGGCCGTGCTTTCGCCAACATGTCTAATGCCGATGGCGTAAATTAATTTCTCGAGCGGAATTATGCGTTTTTGTTTGATCGCCAAGAAAAGATTTTCGATAGATTTTTCGCCCCATCCTAATTTTGTACGTAGTGGATTTTCGGCAGTTTTTTCTCGCTCTTCGAGAGTAAAAATTTCAGCAAAATTTTTGATTCTGCCTTCAAGAAAAAAATTCTCGATCTGCTTTTTACCTAATCCCACGATGTCAAAAGCGTCCTTTGAAACAAAATGCTTTAGCGTCTCTTTAAGTTGCGCTTCACAAGACAAACCTCCGGAGCAGCGCAGCACAACATCCTCTTCATTCTTCACAATTTCAGATCCACAAACTGGGCAATTTTTTGGAAAATTAAAATTTTCGGCGTCAAATTTTCTCTTACTCAAATCAACTTCGAGAACTTGCGGAATAACATCTCCAGCACGTTGAATCACGACCACATCGCCAACACGAACATCCTTGCGCGCAATTTCGTCTTGGTTGTGCAAAGTCGCGCGCGCGACAACAACTCCACCGATATTCACCGGCTTCAAAATCGCAACTGGGGTGAGCGCACCAGTTCTGCCGATTTGAATTAAAATATTTTCTATTTCTGTTTTCGCTTTTTCTGCCGGAAATTTGTGGGCGATGGCGAAGCGTGGAGAGCGCGCGACAAATCCAAGTCTTTCCTGAAGAGCAAACTCGTTCACTTTGTAAACCAAGCCGTCGATGTCATAAGAAAGTTCGTAGTGGCAATCGGCGATTTTTTGGTAAAGCTCGAGAATTTCATCTATGCTGTGACACAACTTGGAATGTGGTTCAGTTTGAAATCCGAATGCCTGCAATTTTTGGTGTAATTCAGCTTGTGAGTTACAAAAAAAGTTAGGCGAAACTTCGCCCAGCGAGTAGACGAAGTAACTCAATTTACGCGAAGCGGTGACGCCTGAATCAAGTTGGCGCAACGATCCAGCTGCCGCGTTGCGCGGGTTAGCAAAAATCTTTCCGCCCTGCTCTTCTTGACGAGAATTAAGCGCGGCAAAATCTTCTTTCTTCATGTATATTTCACCGCGAATTTCAAAAATTTTTGGTAAATTTTCTCCGCGTAATTCCTGAGGAAATCCAAAAATTGTTTTTAGATTTTCGGTTACGTCCTCGCCAAAAAAACCATCGCCACGGGTTGCTGCTCGTACGAATTTTCCATTTTCGAAACGCGCTGAAAAAGAGAGTCCATCGATTTTTGTTTCGCAGAAAAAATCCAAAATTTCTTCGCCTAAAAAACGATTTACACGCAAAATAAAATCCTCGATATCTTCGCGCGAAAAGCCATTAGCTAGTGACAGCATTGGCTTGCTGTGTTTTACTTTTGAAAAAATTTCTAAAGTTTTTCCGCCGACCGAGTCATCATCTTCGGCAAAAAATTCTGGAAATTCCTCGCGATATTTTTCGAGCTCGCGACGCAATTCATCATATTTTGCGTCGGAAATAGTTGGTGCATCCAAAGTGTGGTAAGCCGAGTCATGTTTGGCTATTTCAGCTTTAAGTGCGGTGATTTTAGATGAGATTATCGTCATTGATGTTGCGCAGATTTAGGCAGATTTTTTGGAAATCGCATTTTTTGAAGTAGGAGGGATCGATGGCGTGAATCAGCATTTCATTTTCTTTCGCATTTTCTTTTACGCCAACGCAGAACAGGCCAGTGCTCATGTTAAAACTCGCCATCAAAAGCGCGGGGTTGAAACGAAGATTCGCACCGAGTTTAATTCGATGTAGCGTTGGGTGAAGATCCTTTTTTCTGAAAGCCAGATTGATGATTAAAAACAGCGAACTCAAAAAATTATTCACAAAAATCATAAAAAAATGTCGGTAAAAACCGAGACTTAAGTAAAGCAATTCGCTATTTTTTTCGATCAACTTTAATCGCATCGATACAAGTGACACTAAGGCAGAAGCGATCACTCCAAACACAAGATAAAGCCAAGTCAAATGCCCAGCGGCAAGCATGAACATTGCCCAAAGCAGAAGAAGAAATAAAAATAAATTGAAAATATTTAGCATTGCCGGATCTTGAAGTTGCTTAACTCAAATAAATTTAGTCATGAAAACTAAACCAATCCTCAAAGAAAAAGAACTCGACCAAGTTTCTGTAGAAGCTCAGCAAATCCTTAGCCTTCTTGATAAAATCGAAACTCACACCATCGAGCTTAGAAAGAAGTTGATGGAAGAGCTGAGAAAAAGAAATTAATTCTTTCTCTCTGCGCGTAATCCTTGAATTGTGCAGCAATCCGAGAATCCCAGACAAATATCGAGAGATAAACTATTTGGGAATCCTCGAAGCTTTTCATCTAAAGGATTACGTGCGGTCTTAGATTTATTTTTTGGATTCACTGATATTTTTCACAATTCCAATCCCGATCAGAAGATTAATCGAGAAAATCATGAGAATGCTGACCATCAACATTAGCATCTCGTTTAAGTTTTCATTTTTCAGAAAAAGCAGAAGCATTAGCATCACGAAACTGCTGTAGGCGACAGCAAGAGAGAAGATTCTTTTGATATAATTCTGAAAAATAAAAAGATTTAAAATCCCCGCCAAACACAGGAAAATCAACATTCCGCAATGGATCATATTCGGATCAATTTTATGAAAAAAATTTTATTTACACTTTTTCTAACTGCGTTTTGTTTTAACGCTAGAGCAGAAGTAATCGACTTACGTAACGAAGAAAAAATCTTCGGAGATTGGAAGGTTTTTTGCGAAACCGACGAAATGATGGCAATGTCGCACTGTAAAATTGCGGCGAAATTTTACGATAATGCTTCGGCAATTACAATTCAGCCAATTGCAAAATCTACGAATCAATTTTTTACAATCATTCCGCAAGTTCAGATTAGCAGCTTTGTACAAATTCGCGTCGATCAAAATGAACTAATTCTTTCGAAGAATGTTACTGATCGTGATTTTGGACTTGTTCCGCTTGACGATGCACAAAAAAATTCTTTGTTCGCGCAAATGAAAAGCGGTGAATTTTTGTTCCTACGTTTTAGCGTGCGCGACTCTGAAAAAGATATCACTGTGAAGCTAAGCCTTCGCGATTTCAGAAGTGCTCTTAGCTACTTAAACAACCGAACTCAACCTTCAAAAACTAAAAAATAATGACTATTCGAATTGCCATTAATGGCCTAGGCAGAATTGGCCGCTGTGTAACTCGTGCGATTTTTGAAGATGCGCGCTACTCAAACATTGAGCTCGTCGCTGTGAATGGTCCGGCTCCGATCGAGACTCAAGTTCACTTATTAAAATACGACTCGATTCACGGACGCTTTTCCAAATCAGTAGAAGCTGCTGAAGGCTCGCTAATAATCGACGGGAAACTGGTAAAGCTTTTTGGCGAACGCGATCCAAAAAAATTACCCTGGGGCGATTTAAAGATTGATGTTGTGCTTGAATGCACCGGAGCTTTTACGAAATATGACGATGCCGCACAGCACATTATTGCTGGTGCGAAAAAGGTGATTCTCTCGGCGCCAGCGAAAGAAGATTCGGTTCGAACAATAGTTTTTGGCGTTAATGATGAGATGCTGCAAGAGGATGATAAAGTTATTTCTGTCGGCTCTTGTACCACGAATTGCTTGGCTCCAATCGCTAAAGCTCTGAATGATGCAGTTGGAATTGAGAAGGGTTTCATGACCACAATTCATGCTTATACAAACGATCAAAACGTCGTTGATAATTCGCACAAAGATCTGCGTCGTGCTAGAGCCTGCGCGATGTCGATGATTCCAACTTCAACTGGCGCCGCAAAAGCACTTGGCTTAGTTTTGCCAGAATTAAAGGGAAAGTTAGATGGCGGCGCAGTACGCGTACCAACGGCTAACGTCTCCATGGTTGATCTCAACTTCATCGCTAAAAAAGATACAACCAAAGAAGAAATTAACGACGCGATGAGAAAAGCCGCGATGGGTAAAATGAAAAACATTCTGCAAATCGTTGAAGAGCCTTTGGTCTCGATTGATTTCAATCACAACAGCTACAGCTCTTGCTTCGACACAACGCAAACCAAAGTCATCGGTGGCAACATGGTTAAAGTCGCTTCTTGGTATGACAATGAATGGGGTTTTTCGCAACGCATGCTTGACGTCGCATCAATTATAAAATTCTAAAATCTTCGATAGGCTCGAGGTGATAAGTCATGCTTAGCCCTTCGAAAAATTAAAACTAAAATTTAAAATATGTCTCACCGTAAAATCGCCGTTGTTGGCGCAACTGGAAATGTTGGTCGCGAAATTTTGAATATTTTATGGGAAAGAAAATTTCCTGCTGACGAAGTTGTGGCTCTTGCCTCGCACAATTCGCGCGGACAGAAAGTTTCTTACGGCAATAAGGAATTAAATGTGCAGGTTTTAGACGAGTATGATTTCACCGGAACGGCAATCGCCCTATTTTCCCCAGGCGGAGCAATTTCTGCAATACATGCACCAAGAGCTTCTGCGCAAGGCTGCGTGGTTATCGACAACACTTCGCATTTCAGGATGGAAAAGGATGTTCCGCTAGTGATTCCTGAGGTAAATCCGAAGGCGATCGCTGATTACAAAAAGCGCGGAATCATCGCCAATCCCAACTGTTCAACCATTCAGATGCTTGTCGCTTTGAAGCCTTTGCACGACATTGCGAAGATTAAACGCATCGTGGTTGCAACTTACCAAGCGGTTTCTGGCGCTGGTAAAGAGGCGATGGATGAGCTTTACGATTCAACGAAAAAAATTTATTCGAATAGTTTTTCCGAACCAAAAAAATTCAGCAAAAGAATCGCCTTTAATGTCATTCCACAAATTGACAGCTTCATGCCAGATGGGGTGACCAAGGAAGAATGGAAAATGAAAGTTGAGACTCAAAAAATTCTCGATCCAAACATTAAAGTTGAAGCTACTTGTGTGCGTGTTCCAGTTTTCAATTGCCATTCGGAAGCAATCAACATCGAGTTCGAAAAACCAATCACTGTCGCGCAAGCCAGGGCGGCTTTAGAAAAAGCCGACGGGGTTATTGTGATCGATCGTCCGCAAGAAATGATTTTCATCACTCCGATTGAAGCTTCGACTAAGGACGCCACTTTTGTTTCGCGAATCAGAAAAGATGAGTCGGTGGCCAATGGCTTGTCGCTATGGGTTGTCTCTGACAATCTTAGAAAAGGTGCGGCGCTTAATGCAGTTCAGATTGCAGAGGTTTTGGTTAAAAAACATGGGCTCTAGGTGTGATTTATTAAAGCCGCCAATCTGTCTTCATGTTTGAAAAAGGTGACATTAATGGTTAAGATGAAGAATAAAAAAAGGGCCAGTTCCTTTCGGAGCTGGCCCTTTAGAGTTTTTATAAACTCAGTTTTTGCTTAGAATTTGTGAGACAGTCCAAGCTTAATTTCGCTGAAGTTAGCTTTATAAACTCCAGAGTAGTTGTACTCTCCGTTTGTTCTGGTTTTAGCGCGGAAATTCTGAACTTGATATTCAGTGTTAAATGACAGGTCTTTATTAATATCTATCTTTAAGCCCACGCCATAAAATCCACCTCTAGCAACACCATTTTTTATTGATGAACCAGATTGGCTGGTTGGGTAATTTCTAGTTCTGTAAGCAACGCCAGCATAACCAACGGTGACATAAGGTGCTACATTATCAGTAATATCATAACCGAAATCAGCTTTAACGCCAAAACGATTCTTAACTTCTAACTTTTCATATTGGTTAGTTTCATTTTTGATATTATTTTGCTCGCCGAAAACTCCACCAGCTACGAAAGCACCATTAAAATTGTAAGCATGTTTATAGTTTACTCCTAAGCCAATATTGCTTTTTCCGTGTTCGGCAGATGTTTCGGTTGCACTGACCTGATAATCGTCAGAATATCTTTTATTGTATGAAGCGCTGCCGCTAAGCAAATCAACTCCAGCATAGTTTCCTTCGGTTTTTGCCAATGCAGAAGTTCCATAAAAAGAAGCTGCAACACAAGTTAGAATCAGTAATTTTTTCATGAGTTTAATAATTAATTAATTGACTCGATAATCTAAGGATTTCGAGAGGCTAACTCTTTAAATTACCTTAAATTTTTTAGTCAAATATTTTTTAAACTAGGTTTTTTTTGGGACTAAATAATCTTGGTAATAAAGAGGCCAGAAAGAATCACTATAGCCGTTAGTAGAGATGTAAGAACAAGACTAGAATCAAAGTCAATATTGCGCGCATAGATAAGATTTTCTTCGCTCACATCTTCATTCAAACGCGACACGAAATAGTAAAACATTTTGCCTGCAAATATCATCAGCGCCGCTGAATTAATCGCGATAATCGATGCGGAAATCCATAAATGCTTCTGCCAAATAATTTTGATTAGCTGAAACTTTTCAATCGCGCCAATTGTTGGGATTAATCCGGCCATACTTGCGATGGAGAAGATTAACAATGTAGTGTTAATCGGCAGTTGGTAAAAGATCCCAATCAAACTTTTGGTGCTAGATTTCGAGAGGTACAAAGTAATATTAGAAACGCAGAAAAAAATTAAAGTGAGAGAGAGGGAGAAAGAAATTAATCCCAAATAAACCATGCGCGCTTTGAAAGTGGCGAAAAAAATAATCGAAAAAATAACGAAGAATAATTGCTGAAAAAATAAGTAGAAAAATGAGAGCTTAATTCCACGGCTAAACACCGTTAATATTGAAGCGACAAGGATGTTAAAAAAGAAGATTATCTCCAGCAAAGTGAAGCCATTTCCAGCTAGAATTTTAGCAGAAAAATCTAAACCAAAGACCAGAATCAGCAGCTTAACAAAAATACAGATGCTGCCAAAACTGTAGGCCAGAAAAAAGAAAACATAAGTTATGATTGGCTCAATATTTGGCTTACGAAAAAATATAAAATATGGCACCAGCACAGAGAAAAAAAGACCGAAGAAATAGAGGAAAAGTAAAATCATTCCTTTTTCACGAGTGAGATTTTCAACGCTTGATCCTTCCATGAATTTACTAGTTGCGACTAAGGCAAGAAAGAAAAAAAATGATTCGAAATAAAGTAAAAAAGTGAAAAGGCGCAAGAAGCCAACTTCGGTGTGACGTAAAAATCTTACCGCGAAAAGCTGAGTACCGAGAATTAGGCAGCTGTAGAAAAAAAATATGAGCAGTAAGTTTTTGACAAGAAAAATTGCGGTCAAGATGGCTACGACGAAGCCAACAAATATTTTTAATTCTTGTGATCTTTTTTCCGAATTTAGCTGCCAAAATCGCTGTGAATAAAAAGCAAAAACCAGCCACAAAAAGCCAACAAGAAATAGAAAAATTAAAGTGGTTTTGTCTAAGTGAAATCCGACAAATGCTCCGTGATTTTCTACTTGTCGGTAAACCCCAAGCAAATTAGCAAAAAAAATAATCGGCAAAAAGGAATCGAATAATCTTAAGAAAAAATTCTGCCTCTTAAGACTAGATAATACACAGCCAAGCAGTGGTATCGCCACAAGAATTAGCGGTAAGAATTTCATCATATTGAGAGTAAGTAATAGGCGAAATTTGTGGAGAGTCGCTCGGCAAATGCGACAAAAAATACCACGAAGCAAATCGCTAAAATTAGCAACCAGAGTGAGATTAGATAAGATTGATAGGTTTCTAATTTAACCGTTGTTGGCACGTCAGTTCCTTTGACAAAAATCGCATCGATGAAACGCGTAGCCAAATCTGCGTAAGCAAAATTTGCAACAATCAACGCGATTAACAAAGATGATTCAAAGCCCGGATTTAATGTGGCATAAGCCATGTTCCAGTTAGCAAAAAATAGTGGAGTAAGTGGAAAGGCGGCAGCTAAAAGAATTAGCAGTTTTAGCGGCAAAACTAGCAGCAGATGATCCTGTTTAATTAAAGAAATTTTAATGAGCGATGCGCTGCCGAAGCGACGTTTTAAAAAAGTAGCAAAGACGAAAAAAAACAGATTAACCAGATTAAAATTCAGCATGTAAAAGAAGACTGCCTTAAGTGCATCTAAGCTGTGCAGACCTATCGCAGCAAAAATAAAACCCAAATTAATCAGGCAAAGATGGATGCAAATCGATTGCAAATGCTTTTGTTGGTAAACACCAATAGCACTAAAAATGATTAGTAAAATTGCAAAAATAACTAGTGGGTAATCGAGGCCAAGAGTGGTGAAGAGAAAAGTTTTTCCGAAGAAAAAATAAACGAATTTTAATGTTAAAAAAATTCCCACAGAACTTTTTATAAACATTGATTCAGCAATCAAAAAGTTGGTGACAAGATTATTATTTTTGATCTTCGCAAAAAAGAGCCAGAAGGGAAAAAATTTAATCAGAAATGCCGTGGCTAGAAATAATAAAATAGTTAGAGAAATCACTGAATCACAACTCGCAAACATGTTAATATCAGCAGAAATTTGATCAAAATTTATTTTCTTAAACAGCAAGTGCACCATCAAGAAACAAAATAAAAGCAGCAAAGAGGCTGTAGAATTTAGACAAAAATCGCGGAAGGAAATTTTTAGCAATTCGCCATCGCGTGACAAGGTTGAAATGGCAAAAAATGTGAAAGCGTAAATCTCTAAAAAAACGAAGAGATTGAAGAGGTTGTTGGTAAGTAAAATATTAATCAGCGCAAAGAGATTCAGCAGAAAAACTGAGTAAAAGATCTTGGCATTTTTTTCGGTTAAAAATTTTTCAACATCAAAGCGGTAGAAAAATAAAACGACGATCTTGGCAAAAATGAGGAGGAGGAGAAAAAAATATCCAAGCACGTCCAAGCTGAACTCAAGACCAAGCGACAGAAGAGAAAGATGAAAATCGTTACTGATTTTTTTCTGAGTCAAAATTTGCGGATAAAGACTTACGACTAACAAAAAAGCAGCAATGCAACAAGCAAAAGTAAACCAAAAATAATTTTTTTTCAGCGGAACGGTCTGGCAAAAAATCGCAGCAATTAGCGGTAAAAAAATCAGGATATAGACGCTACTTAATGCCGTCATCTAGGCGTAGAATTTTTGTTTTTTCCCTGCCATGTCGAGAAGTAATTTGCTCACTTCAAAACGCTTTCCATGCTTCTTATTTAGCTCTTGCAGCTTCATCACAACATTGTCTATTCCACAAGAATCAACATACTTAAGAACGCCGCCACGAAAAGGTGGGAAGCCACAACCCATAATCATCGCCATGTCAAGGTAGGAAGCATTTTTGACTACATTTTCTTCCAAACATTTCGCCGCTTCATTTGCCATCATCAAGATACAGCGATCGATAATTTCTTCATCACGTATGTAAATTGCGTGAATATTTTTAGCACTTCTCACCTTCGATAAAATTGCATTGACCTCGCCATTAACCTGATTTTGCGCCGCGTGAATGTAAAATCCTTTACCGACTTTTTTACCTAAAAGCGTTTTGTGATTTTGATAAATTTCTTCAAGAATATCAGCAACTCGCATACGCTCTCCGTAGGATTCATGCAAGGAGTGAGCAACTTTTACACCAACATCAATTCCCACAACATCAGCAAGAATAAATGGCCCCATTGGCATACCGAATTTTTCGATTACGGAATCGATGCGTTTAACCTCAGCGCCTTCTTGCAACAAATATGCCGCTTCATTCATGTAAGGAAGGAGTATTCGATTCACTAAAAATCCGGCGACATCTTTAACTACGATCGGCGTTTTTCCTAGCTTCTTGGACAATTTTACAATTGTCGCCACCGCAGCATCAGAAGTTTTTTCGCCACGAATTACTTCAACAAGTGGCATACGATTTACCGGATTAAAAAAATGCATTCCCACAAATCGCTCAGGATTTTGTAAGACGCTCGCCATTTCAGAAATCGAAAGAGAAGAAGTGTTCGAAGCAATCACGGTATTTTTTTCGACCTTAGTTTCCGCTTCGGCCAAAATAGTTTTCTTCACCGCCATATTTTCGACTACAGCCTCGATGACTAAATCAGCATGTGCAAAACCAGTGTAATCAAGACTAGTTGTCACATTGCCGATTTTAAAATTAATCTGCTCCTGAGTTAGTTTTTTAATTTTTTTAAGCTGATCAAAGATTTTAATAATCTGATTGTAACCCAGAGCTATAGCCTTCTGGGTAATATCTTTAACGCGAACATTGATGCCATTGTTAGCGAAGAGCCAAGCAATTCCGCCGCCCATCACTCCAGCCCCTAGTACGGCAACGTTTTCTACATCAACTCCAACGACATCACTTCCAACGCCAGAATCTTTTTTTAGCGCTTCGTTGGTGAAGAAAATTTCGATTAAATTTTTTGAAATATCGCCGACGCAAAGTTCACAAAATGCATCAAGTTCAGTTTTAAAACCACGCACGCCGTAAGTTCGACCATAAGTTCTTTTAATCACCTCCAAAGCTACGAATGGAGCTGGGTAACGACCTTTGGTTTTCTCCCATAAATCTTTTTGCGCGAAATAAAAAATCAGGAATTTTCCGAATAAAAGCGTTTCGAAAATAAAGCGTTTTTTGCGCGCTTCGCTTCTAAGGCTTAAATAGCGATTGCTCTCCGGATTCTTTAAAATTTCATTAGCAAATTGACTGAGTTTTTCAGTCAAAAATTCTTCACGTATTAACTCATCTACAAGCCCGATTTTCAAAGCTTTGCGAGCATCAACTGCCTTTCCCGGAAGAATGATTTTTAGAGCCTCGGGCAAGCCAACTAATTTCGGTAGACGTTGCGTTCCGCCAAAGCCAGGAATAATTCCAAGGTTAACCTCTGGCAATCCAAGTTGTGTTTTTGGATTGGCAATCGCCACACGATATTTACAAGCCAAAGCAAGTTCTAAACCACCACCAAGGCAGGCGCCATTAATTACAGCAATGGTTGGAATTTTTAGAGCCGCAATTTTATTCATGATTTCTTGACCGCGAGAAACTTTCGCAAATGCATCTTTGGGATCACGCAAATCTTTAATTTCATTGATGTCTGCACCAGCAATAAAAATATCTTTTTTAGCCGAAGTAATCACCAGCACCCTAGCCGCTTTATTTCCACTTAATACATTCAGCACCTGCTCAATTTCCGCCATTACTGGAGCGGAGAGCTTGTTAACTTTTTCGTTTGGAAGATCGAGGACAAGGCTTGCAACGCCTTTTTTATCGATATTTAGAGAGAGGTTTTTTGCTAAAAACATAAAGAATTAACTAATTTTGATTTTCCATTTTTGGCTAAGATATTTTTCTAATGACCGCCTTTTTGCGGCAAGAAAGCGATCGCAGATAATTAATTCAGCAACATATCCATTAAAAAACCTCTGTCTTAACAGCCCAATAATTGGATTAAAGAAAACATGAGATGCGGTTTTTTCATTTTTTGAAGAATGAAATTTTAGACCAAATTTTAATGAGCTAAAAACTTTTCAATTTCGAGAGCGGCCATGCAGCCAGTGCCTGCAGCTGTTACGGCTTGGCGGTAGATTTTATCTTGGATATCACCAGCGGCGTAAACGCCAGGAATATTTGTCGAAGTCGATCCTGGCTTGGTTATAATGTATCCTTCTGAATCAATCGCGAGACCGGTATCTTTGAATAAGCCTGAATTTGGTTTGTGACCAATGGCGATAAAAATGCCGTCGATTTTCATTTCCCGAATCTCGCCAGTAGAAGTATTCTTAAGGCGCGCGCCAGTAACAGTTTTTGGAGTTTCAGATCCGATAACTTCATCCAAAGCATGATTCCAAATTACTTCGATTTTCGGATTTTTGAAAAGGCGATCTTGCAAAATTTTCTCTGACCTGAAGCTGTCGCGACGATGCACAACATAAATTTTGCTCGCATGATTTGTTAAGTACAAAGCCTCTTCAACTGCGCTATTACCACCTCCAACAACGATCACTTCTTTACCGCGAAAGAAAAATCCGTCGCAAGTCGCACAGCCAGAAACGCCAAATCCTTGGTATTTTTTTTCTGACTCTAAGCCAAGCCACTTTGCTTGCGCACCCGTTGCGATTATAACAGCATCGGCTTCACAAACATCTCCCGACTCACCGATTAACTTGAATGGACGTTGAGAAAAATCGACCTGCGTGATGTGATCATAAAGAATTTTAGTACCAACATGCTCAGCTTGTTTTTGCATTTGCTCCATCAGCCAAGGACCTTGAATCACCTCGGCAAAACCCGGATAATTTTCGACATCAGTTGTAATCGTTAATTGTCCGCCCGGAGCATTTCCGTTAATTATTATTGGCTGCAAATTTGCACGTGCCGCGTAGATTGCCGCAGAAAAACCGGCGGGGCCTGAGCCGATGATGGCTAATTTTGTTTTGTGAGTTGTCATTTTCTTAAATTTGCGTTCATTAATTAAAGTACTTCGACAGGCTTAAAATGATTATTTGCCAATTTGAAATAGCATTACCAACCCTCACCCCTGAGCCTATCGAAGATTTAACACAGATAGTTTAGTTCATAAACATTCCGCCATTCACATGAAGCGTATGGCCTGTAATGTAAGATGCGTCTTCGCTTGCGAGAAAGGCTACAGCTTTAGCAATGTCAGTCGCCTCGCCCATTGCCCCATTAGGAATTTTTGCAAGAATTAATGCTCTTTGTTGGTCGTTTAAAACATCCGTCATTGGGCTTTGAATAAAGCCTGGAGCAACACAATTGATTGTGATGCCGCGGGAAGAAACTTCCTGCGCAAGTGATTTGCTCATGCCAATCATTCCAGCTTTTGAAGCGACATAATTCGACTGACCAGGATTTCCGGTTACGCCAACAATCGAAGTAATGTTGATGATGCGACCATATTTACGACGCATCATTTTCTTAATCGCGTTACGATTGAGAATGAAAGTTGATTTGAGATTTACGTCAATCACGTGATCAAAGTCTTCGTTCTTCATTCGCAAAACTAAATTATCTTTAGTGATCCCCGCATTGCAGACTAGAATATCAATTTGACCGACAAGCTCTTCAGCCTTGTCAAATAAGGCATCAACCTCTGTCACGTCAGATAAATTGCAGGTTAGAAATTTTACATCGCCACCAATTTCGCTTGCTAACTCCTGTAACTTTTCTTCGCGAGTTGAAGATAAAACTAACCGCGCACCTTGCTTGGCTAGAGTCTTGGCAATTGCCGATCCAATGCCTCCAGTGGCACCAGTTACTAAGACGTTTTTTCCGGTAAGTCTGAACATAAATTTTAGGTTATTTGTTAATTATTTCGATTAGTTGATTCATTTTTTCGATATTCTTTTTGCTGTAACCACTGTCTCCCATGGCTCTTAATTCTTCATCTGTCATTGGCTTAGCATTTTCGTCAATCGCAGGACCATCAACGGCTTCCGAAGATTTTTCTTTGATGATTTCGTCAATTTTGTTTTTCAAAAGATCCTCAGGTTTTGGCATAACGTGATCAAAATTTTGCGTGATTGCTTCAAAGAATTTTATTACGAGAGGACCAACCATCTCACCAGAAAATTTCAACAAGCTACGACATTTTGCCTTTTCCAACAGCTCCGGTTCTTTTTTTGCATCCTTCAATTTGTTGCCAAGAACAAGATCGTAAGCGCTGAAGTAAACCGAATAAATAACGCCAAAAATTAGCAGCGTTTTTACGAAGCCAAAAAGCAAACCAAGAGAGCGATCAAAAATTCTCGGCATCTTTTTATAAAAAGATTCACGTAAGCCCGAGGTCGAAAAGGCGGTGATTAAAAATACCAAAGCAAATACACCACTTCGCGTCACTAAATCGACTGCCATTTTACTCTCGAAATGAGCAGCAAGAAGATTGGTTATATAGGGTGTAAGAAAGTAAGAAATGGTCAAAGATATCACCCAATTAAACAGAGCGAAAATTTCTTTTACAAAACCACGAAGAACTGCCGTAAGCACAAAAATGGCTGTGAAGGCAAGAAATATTAGATCAAGAGTATTGAATGTCGTAGCCATGGATTAAGAAAATAAACGAAAGAATGGGAGATTTTTAACAATCTCTTTCGGCGAGCGCGGCAAACCTTTTTCATTAAGAAAAATTTCGCAAAAAGTTTTTTTAGCCAGAAAGTTTTTAGCTTGGGATTTTAACTTCTCGAAATGCATCACTTTTTCTATTTCAACATCGATAAAATTATTAATATCACCGTCCTTTAGAAAAATCGAAACGGCACGAAAGATAATTTTACCGAGAGTTACTCTTTTGGTGTAGTAGTTGAAGTCAGTTGATTGATCACCGATATTTTGCCAAATAAAATCGGCGATCTTGTAACAAGCTTGCAAACCTTGAAATGCAGGCCTTGGACCAGTTTCAAGCGAGGTAAAGTTTTTGGGATTTAGATAAAAATTAATTAACCTCTGCAAAGCAATTTTATTTTCTTTCTCAACTTCAAATCTCGCGTAAAGCGAAAGGCGGATTTTATCGCGGATTTTTTTTCCCTCGAGACCTCCGAGCAATTCCGCAGATTTCTCATTTTGCGATTCAAAATAAAATTCCGCTAAATCAAGCAGGCCGTTTTCAAAAATTAACGGTAGAAAGTTTTCGCCAATCCCGCAATTCGCAGCGGCCTTAGCGAGCGCTTCCTTGCTCCATCCGTCGAAAGCGCAAGTTTTTAGAAATTCTTTAAGGATTTTTTGTTTAGTTTCTGGAGAGTCGAGAATCATTAAATTTAGATTTTAGATTTAGATTTTAGTTTTATCTGCACGCGCTTTAATTTTTCTAAAGTTAAAAATCAAAATGACTACATCTCCCAGCCTTCTTCCTGTTCATAAACGCTATAAAGTTACATTTTCGCATGGCGAAGGCGCTTATCTTTTCGATAATGATGGAAAAAAATATCTCGATTTTGGTGCGGGAATTGCGGTAAATGCTCTCGGTCATTGCCATCCAAAAATGGTTGAAGCTATTACGAATCAAGCAAAAAAGCTTTGGCATGTTTCGAATATTTACAATGGCAATGAGCTCAATAACTATGCCGATAGATTGGTTGCCAATACCTTTGCTGATTACGTCTTCTTCTGTAATTCCGGCGCAGAAAGTATCGAATGCATAATAAAGATGATTCGTCGTTATTTTTTCTGCAAAAATCAGCCGAACAAAAATCGCATTATCACTTTCACCGGCGCATTTCACGGTCGCACAATTGCCACAATTTCTGCCGCCGCTAAAGAAAAATATCTCGAAGGCTTCAGACCTGCGCTCGATGGTTTCGACAATGTTGAGTTTGGAAATATCGAAGCAGTTAAAAATGCAATCACCGAAAACACTGCAGGAATCTTAATTGAACCAATCCAGGGCGAGGAGGGAATTCGAGCTTCTGAAAAAAAATTCCTTCAAGAATTACGTAAAATTGCCGACGAAAAAAATCTCCTTCTCGCCTTCGATGAAGTTCAGTGCGGCATGGGCAGAACCGGACATCTTTTCGCCCACAATTTCTACGACGTAAAACCCGACATTGTTGGCACCGCCAAAGCAATCGCTGGCGGCTTTCCCCTTGGCGCATGTCTCGCAACAAAAGAAGCTGCAAGCGGAATGACTATCGGTGTTCATGGCACAACCTACGGCGGCAATCCACTGGCCATGGCCGTGGCAGGCGCAGTTCTTGACGTTATGCTCGAAAAAAACTTTTTAGAAAACGTTAGAAAAATTGGCTACGAGTTAAAATCTGAGCTTCAAAATCTTCACAAAAAATTCCCGAATATCGTCGACGAAATCCGCGGTGTCGGCCTAATGCTCGGAATCAAAATCAACGAAAAAATTATGAATACTGAGATGACTCAGAAGCTTATAAATCAAGGTCTATTAGTAGTTCCAGCTAGTGATAATGTGATCCGTTTACTTCCACCTTTGAACATCACTTCAAAACAAGTGAAAGAGGCGATTGAGAAATTAAGGAAAGCCTTTTCATCTTTTTAAATATTTTCTGAATTCATAGCTCTTGTGATGATTGCTTCTAAAGCATGGCGCTTATCCGAAATCTAGAAAAGTTCATCGCAAACTTAAATCTCAAAAGATCGAATCAATTTCAAAATTGACTCAACCCCAATTCCTGCCTCTTCCACTTGTTTAGAAGTGATGTTCAAAGGTGGAAGTAAACGGATCACATTATCACTAGCCG